>JBGPLR010000236.1:0-5708 GCA_041486545.1 Terriglobia bacterium | reverse complement strand
GGGACGAATTCGCGCGCAGGTACAGAAGCATCTGGGCGGCTCGCCGGGATTCCAGATCGGCACGCCCAGCGCGGTGATCTCCGTGCGAGGCACGCGTTTTGACGTGGAAGTGGACCGCCGCGGCATTACGGAAGTGGACGTGGAAGAAGGAGTGGTGGAACTGGATGCCCTGGGAGGACGCGGCGGCTCCGTGCTGATCACCGCCGGCTTCTCCAGCCGGGTTGGCGCGGAATCAGCCCCGGAAGTCCCCCGCCCGACGCACGATTTGCGTCCTGAGGTGGACCGTCCGGGCGGCGGCCACGGGAAAGACTCCAGTGGCGATGACGATCCCATCAAGAAGCTTGAAGCCCGCGACCGCGAGCATCGTGATCGCGACTCCGGCGACCACGGCGGCAGCAGCGGTGGCAGCGGAAATGACGGAGGCGGCTCCGGTTCCGGCTCGAGCGGAGGAGGCCAATCCGGCTCCGATGGCGGTGGCGACAAATCCGGTTCGGGCTCCGATGGCGGAGATCGCGATGGAGGCGACAAACACGGTGGCACCAAGCCGCCAGAAATGGGCTGAGCCGTCAGCGAACGGCCATTCTCTAATGCGTTCGGAAATATGCGGCGGTGTTCGGCTCGGACTCCGCCGCATTCGTTTTGGCGACAGCAATCGTGGACGCATTTGCACCAAGATCGCAGCGCTCCCAAAGGCAAACTTTGGCCAGCATACTGTGTTACCGCGACACACTTTGTGGGTTGTTTTTACCCATTCATTTGCCGGGCCTAAATTCTTGGCTACTGAAAACAAAGGCCTTAACTAACTCTTGCCGTGGCATCCAACCTGCATTAGGTAACCATGCTCCCCCGTGAAGGCCGAAGCAAGCTTTGAGTGCTCACGACCCGCTCTGTGGGAGGCGCGGCAAGAAAGTGAACTCTGAAGATTTTGCTTGGCCACCAGAATCCATTCTCCTGCCGCACGGTTAGCCCAAACTAGAAAGTTGAATTTCAGTCCGGAAGTGCGCTATCTCCGGACAGCTTCGGGCATGTACGAGAGAGCGGATGCGGTCTGCTCCAAATGCACGAATCAGGTAGTACCCTAATAGAACCAAGTCGCCACTCGATCGGATACCTAACTAGTAAAAAAATCTCTTTTGGAGGCCCAATGAAAAGGGTTCTTTTGATCGCTCTTGTAAGTCTTGCGTTTGCTCTTGTCGTCGGCTGCGGCGGCAGCTCCACACCTCCGTTCCAGGCGACGGGGACGTCCACCATGGTCCAGTTTGGCGATGCGGTCAACCCTGCGATCGCGAAATTTGAAATGACCATCAGCGCTATCACCCTGACTGGCGTCAGCCCCACGGCAACCACCGGTAACCTGCTTGCCAGGCCTGCCGAATTTGAATTCGTGCACACCGCCGGCACATTGGAACCACTTACGCTGGCGAACGTTCCCCCGGGAACCTACAACGGCGCAACCATTACGGTTGGCGCCAACGCGGAACTGGTCGTCATCAACGGCACCACGCCGACCAAGGTACCTGCGCCGGTTTCGCCCACAAGCGTAGCGGTAACTTTCTCTAACATCACCGTTGGCACCACGCCGCTGTTCATCAATTTTGATCTGGACCTGGCGGGTTCAGTCACCCTGACCGGCTCGCCCACCATTACCGGGGCCACCGTCAGTCCGAAATTCACCGTAACTTCCTCCACGACTCCACCGGCCGGTGGCGAAGGCAATGAAGACAACAACAACGGCGAAATCGAAGACGTTCATGGCAAAGTAACCGGGATCACTGCTCCGAACTTCACCATTGACACCGGTTCAGCGACGATCACGTTCGCCACCGATGCTAATACCAAGTTCAAAGATGGCATCACGCAGCTCTCTGATCTGAAGACCGGAGACATCGTGGAAGTAGACGGCATTACCAAATCCGACGGCACCAAGCTGGCGACCAAAGTTGAACGCGAGGGCACCAGCAGCGGCAAGGAAGCTGATGGCGTTATCTCCGCGGTGACCGGCAGCCCGGCCACGGCCATCACCATTGTGCACCAGCACGATTCTGACGATACGGCCGGTGCGCCCACCACGGTGGACATCACCATCAACTCCAGCACGGTGTTCAGCGTACGCTCTGACAAGCTCAGCGTGACTGGCACCTTTGATGCGACTCACATCGGCAAAGGACAGCGCGTGGAAGCAGACGCCAGCGCCAACGCCACGCCATTGGTGGCCACCAAGCTGAAGCTGCGTGAGCAGGGCGTTGTCGGCACAGTTGCCTCCAGCCCGGCGCCTACGGCCTCGGCCTTCACACTCACGATTGATCCGGCGTCAGCGTTCGGCAAGCTGAGCGGCGCCACGTCCGTAGCGGTGACTGTCCCCAGCGGTGCAACGCTGAAGACAACGCCCACGGCCGGCGCAAGTCTGCTGGTGCGTGGTCTGGTGTTCGTCAACGGCACCACCTACACCATGACCGCTACCCGTGGAGATCACAACTAGCTTCTTCCTCTGACCAATTGAACCCTAAGGGGCCCGCTTCGGCGGGCCCCTTTTTCTAAATACCTAACTTGATGCCCGGCAAATCGGCAATTGCCGGGGTTTATTACCTGTTTTACAGTCCTTCATGAGTTAAGTTCCGGTTTGCCCTCCGGTTTTACCCCGGCTGGCATCCCGAACTCGGTGCATCCTAAACTCCAGGGGGACTCCAAGTGAAAAGATTCGTGATCTGCGCTCTCGTCTTCTTCTTGCTCTGCATTACGGGCTGAGCGCGCAACCGTAAGCTCAGGGCTTGGCGTAAGCTTCCATGATCAATTCCCCTTCCGGGACCACGCGCACTTCAATCGCACCTTCCTGGGGCAGCGCGTCCAGAGGCAGATGATCGCGCCACAGGGAGAAGCGAACGCGCAGCACTGCGCCCTGGGTTGCGTGCAAGGAAGCCAGCGGTATCTGGCACTCAAAGATGTTCTTCATCCGCACATAGACGCCGGGTACGGAGCTCTCACCGTGTCCACTTTCGCCGAAGGTCCAGCCGCGAAGCTCGGCGCCGGTGATCCCGGCCTCCAGGCGAAACGCCATGCGAGGCGCGTCGGCCGCGGGGGCAATGGTTTCCACGGTAACCGCCAGGCGCGTTTCCTCTGCCGCCCAGTCCGCCGGCGGCTCCATGAAATCCACGCGACAGTAGAGGTTGTTTTCGTCAACGCCGGCGTAGCCGGTATCCAGCAAAAACAGTTTGCCGTGCATGGCGGAGGTGCGGCGGTCAGCCACGTGCACAGCCGCGCCCAGCCAGTCAAAGTATCCAAATCTCTTGCCGTCAATCCGGGGATGGATGTACGCAGTCTGCTGCGTGAACTGCACCACGCCGCGCCGGGCAGCGATGGGCTGCGACAGCGCATCCGGCGGCACGGCGCCCAGCGCGTGATAGACGTTCGACAGGTGTTTGCGGTACAGATCGTCAAAATCGTTGTCGTTGTCTGAGTGGTGCTCGGGGCCGTACCACCAATTCCAGTCGCTGCCTTCGGCGATCAGCAGCTCTTCATGCGCCAGGTTTCTCTGCGGGGCGGGAACTTTGTCCGCGCGTTCCTGGAAGAAGTCACGCGCCGCGGAAAGATGGTCCCAGGCCAGGTTGTCCTCCGGGGCGCCGATCCACACATCAAAGTTGGCGTTGATCCAGGAGCCGGGGAAGATGGAGCCCAGAGTCTGCGGCTCCGCGCACCGGTCCACGGCCTCACTTACGGTGAGCGCTTCAAACACCGGGTCTGCCTGAATGCCGCCATACAATCGCCGCAGGAATTCGCGGCCCGACTTGGGGAAACTTTCCCAGGCATTTTCGCCATCCAGGATGATGGAAACCACGGCGTCTTTCCCGCTTTTCAGCACCGGTTCCGCCGACTCTTTCACGCGGCGAATGAAATCTTCCGCAGCGTCTTTGGCGGGAACACCGGAATAGACAAATCCGATCAGGTCGGAGAGCGAGTGGTCGCGAAACACCATGTGCACCCGCGCGTCGTCCTTTTCCCAGCGAAATACCTGGTAGAGTTTGGCCGCGCCCGCGTCATCCAGCCGCCCATTGCCGTCACGCAGGAAGGAGGTGCCGGCCGAGCGTCCCAGGACGCCTTCATCGCTGGCCACCCAGTTGAGTCCCGCGCGGTGGGCAATGGCCAGGGCGTCATTCGATACGCTGCCTTCTGACGGCCACATGCCCCGCGGACGCAACCCGAAAACCTGCGTGTGCAGCGCCACCCCGCGCACCACCTGCTCGTGCGCGTCTTCCGGGTGGCAAAAACGCGTGCGCGGCAGCGGCAACCCGTGGTGCGATTCGGCCCCAGCATCGGTATCGCACACCAGCGGCAGGATGGGGTGATAGTACGGCGACGTGGAAATCTCAATCGCGCCGCGCTGCGCCGCCGCTGCGTACGCAGGCAGGACCTGCGCCAGAAATTCCTTCTGCTTGCGCACCATCGCCTGCTGGTCGTCCAGAGAATAACCGCGGCCTTTCTTGACCAGTTCGCGGATATCGGGGTCTTCCAGGAAAAACTCGTCCATCCAGGCAAGCTGGGAGAGGACCTGCAGGTCGGTCAAGTCATTGTTGGAAAGCCGGGGAACCAGCCGCGCAACCTCTTCCGGACGCGCGTGGTACTGCTGCCACAGTTCGCGGTAGCGCGGATAGCGGCCGATCATGTTTTCCGCGTTGGCCTGGAAAAGATATTGCAGGGCGAAGATCCGCTCGCCAAAATCGAGCTGGAAGGCGGGTTCGGAGGCAACGGCCAGAAAGGGGTCGCGGGCCGCGCCGGAAGCGTAATCCTGTATCTGCGCGATCAAGCACGGCACCAGGTTAAACGTCTGGTGCAGGCCGGGAAACTCATCCAGCAACTTCACCATGCCGTAATAGTCCTTGAGGGCGTGCAGCCGGACCCACGGCAGGCGGTACTCCCCCGTCACCAGGTCTTTGTAATACGGCTGGTGCATATGCCAGAGAAACAGAAGACGAATGGCAGGCATAATCTGAGTTATCCATTAATAACACATGGGGGCTTCTGCTAGACTCATAATCATACGCGTGCGGATTTTCACTCGTTACATCCTGAAGGAAGTGCTGGCGTATGCATTGATCGGTACGTCAGTGTTTACGTTCGTCGTGTTCATGCGCGACGTAAGCCGGCTTTTGGAGTGGGTGGTCCGCAACAGCGCACCTGTCCCCAGCGTGGCCGAACTGGTCTTTCTCCTTCTGCCCGGCGCGCTCAAGATCACGGTCCCTATCGGAGTGCTGGTGGGGGTGCTGATCGGGTTGAGCCGCATGGCCGCCGACAGCGAAGTCACCGCCATGCGCGCGTCCGGCGTCAGCGTCCGCACGTTCTTGAAGATCGTTTCCATCTTCGGCATTGCGGCCTGGCTGCTGGCCCTGTTCAATACGGTGGTGATTGAACCCCGCTCGGCTTCGGCGCTGGCCCGGCTGGAAAAGAGCATGATCTCTTCCCAGATCTCCTTTGAAGTGCAGCCGCGCGTGTTCTACGAAGAGTTCAAAAACTATGTGCTCTACGTGGAAGACGTAAGTTCCGCCAACGGGGCCGCGGTGTGGAAGAACGTTTTCCTGGCCGACGTCAGCACGCCCGGAGCTCCGAAAATCACCACGGCCAAAGAAGCCACCGTGGGCCGCGGCGAAAAAGACAGCATCCGTCCGCACCTGCTCAACGCTGAAGAGCAGGAGATGAACAAGCCCAACAGCGTGCAG
>JBGPLR010000235.1:0-5744 GCA_041486545.1 Terriglobia bacterium | reverse complement strand
GTGTTCATCCTGCGGTGGCGGCCGCGCTGGGACGCCCAGTAGCCTAAAGTTTAATGCGCAACACAAGGAGATTTGAATGATTCAACTTCTGTTTCATCCTGCGGCGTTGATCGCGGCGAAAGTTGCGTCCGGCGGCGGAGAAGCTGCGGAAAAGATGGCGATCAATCCCGCGGTGGTGATCGCGTCGCTGTACGTGTTCGCTTTGGCTGCGTTTCTCGGGTACCAGGTAATTTCGCGCGTGCCTCCGCTGCTGCACACGCCGTTGATGTCGGCGACCAACGCTATCTCCGGCATCTCGCTGATTGGCTCAATCGTGATTGCCGGTTCCAAGTATGACCACCATCAGATGCTGGCGTCGATTCTGGGCTGCGCGGCGGTAACTTCCGCCATGATCAACGTGACCGGCGGGTTCCTGATTACCGATCGCATGCTCAAGATGTTCCGCAAAAAGGAAACGGTCAAGGCGGAGGAGAAAAAGTGAACCATCCGTCCTATTTTCTTGAAGCAACGTACCTGATTGCCTCCTGCCTGTTCGTTCTGGGCTTGAAGAGCCTCAGCCATCCGGACACCGCGCGCCGGGGCATGATCATGGCCGCCGTAGGCATGACGGCCGCCGTCCTGGGCACGCTGTTCCATCCCGAAGTACTCAGTTATCACCACTACCTGTACATAGCCATTGGACTCATTCTGGGCTCCTCCATCGGAATCCCCATGGCGATGGTGCCCATGACCGCCATGCCGCAACGGACCGCGCTCTCCCACGCGTTCGGCGCGCTGGCTGCGTCACTGGTGGGTATTGCCGAATACGTCCTTCACGGCAGCGGTCTGGGCCAGGTGAAAATGGGCGCCCTGGGACTGGAAGTGATGTTGGGCTCGTTGACGGTGACCGGCTCGCTCATTGCCGCCGGCAAGTTGCAGGAGTTCATTCGCGGGACGCCGATCCAGTTCAAGGGCCAGCACTATGTCAACCTGGCGATTTTTCTCGGCATGGTCACCTGCCTGGTGCTGTGGATGTTGAACCCCAACGCAGCCAGCGCTGGAATCTATTTCTTTACCATGGTGATCCTGGCTTTCATTTTTGGCGTAATGCTGGTGATCCCCATTGGCTCGGCGGACATGCCCGTGGTCATGTCTTTGTTGAACTCTTACGCCGGACTTTCTTCGGCGGCCACCGGCTTCGTTCTCGGCAACAACGTGCTGATCATCGCCGGCACGCTCGACGGCTTCTCCGGCTTCATCCTCTCCATCCTTATGTGTAAGGCCATGAACCGCTCCATGGCCAACGTTTTGTTTGGCGGATTCGGCGCCGTCACCGGTACAGACACCGGCGCGGTGGGGACCATGCGCGAAGTCGGCCTTGACGACGTCGCGGTTCAACTCGCCTACGCGAACCAAGTGGTCTTCGTGCCCGGATACGGCATGGCCACCGCGCAAGCCCAGCATGCGTGCCGTGAGCTGGGCAACTTGCTGGAAGAGCGCGGCGTTACCGTGAAGTACGGCATCCATCCCGTTGCCGGACGCATGCCCGGACACATGAACGTCCTTCTCGCCGAGGCCAACGTGCCGTATTCCTCGCTGTATGAAATGGACCAGATCAACCCCGAGATGTCCACAACCGATGTCGCCATGGTGATCGGGGCCAACGACGTCGTCAACCCTGATGCGCGCGACAATCCCCAGAGCCCCATTGCCGGCATGCCTATCATTGAAGTGGACCGCGCGAAATCCGTGATCGTGCTGAAGCGCGGCAAAGGCAAGGGCTTCTCCGGACTGGAGAACCCGCTGTTCTTCAAGCCGGTGACGGGAATGCTCTACGGCGACGCCAAGACCAGCCTCACCAACCTGGCGCAAGCCGTGCAGAAAGTCTAGTTTCGCTGTTTTCGTTTCAAGGGGTCCTCTTTTTCGTTATTTGCGAAGAGAGGGCCCTTCTTCTTTTCGCGACTCAATTTTCCGGCTTCGCTATAATCCGCATGTGCGCTCGCTTCGTTGCCTGATCTTCGTAATCGTCGCGGCGGCAGCTTTGCCGGCTGCTCAGTCCGCGGCCACGCCCGATGTTCAACTCCTCAATGTTCAGCCCGACTCCCGCGAAGCAGTCATTCAGCGTGCGATGAACTTTTTGTTCAGCCGGGCTTCCGACAACGCCATGTTCTCGGACCACGGTGGCGACCTGGTATGGGCCTTTTACACAATTTCGCACACCGCTCGCGACCGCAAGCTGCGCGCAACGGCCGCCGGCATGGGTCTGGAGCTGGCGCAGCGATGGCGCAAAGCCCATCCTCACGTGCCGCCGGACGCCGACGCAGACACAATCGCTGACCTGGTGGCCAGCGCCTACGCTGCAGACAAATTCGGCCTGCATGACCGCCGATTCAAAGCCGAGTTGCGCCGGGCCGCGGCGCAGTTCACCGCCAAAGATTACTTCGAGTTTGACGCGCCCAACGAGCCTCCCCCGCGCGGCGATCCCAAAGGATATAAGATGTGGCAAAACGCGCTGGTCATCACCTACTTTGGCGATGCGGCGGGCATCCGCCTGGGGGCCAGCCTGCCCGACGTGGTGAAGTGGCTGCCGCGCATGCGTCCGTACAAAGCCGCTGATGACGACGCGGAGTTCGACATGTTTTACTCTGTCACCCACTTGGTATACACCTTGGACGCATATCACACACGGCGGATTGATCCGGCCTTGCTGCCGCAAGAAATCGCATTCCTGAAATACAAACTGGCCAAGGCCATGAAGGAAGACGAAGAAGATCCGGAGATGATCGGCGAATCGCTCGACAGCCTGAAAGCTCTGGGGCAGGGAAATGATCCGTTGGTGCTGCAGGGCATCGAGTACCTGGTGGAAAACCAAAGAGACGACGGGACGTGGGTGGGCGAGGAAGACAGCAGCGCCTACACCGCTTATCATTCGGCGTGGGTAGCCATTGACGGCCTGCGCGACTACCACTATCGCGGGACGGTGAAGAAACTCCCGCGGCTGGCGACGCCGGCGACGCCGTGAGCGCTCCTTGCGTCTGATATAACACCACCATGTTCGCTGATCGCACCAACTGGGACTTGCACACCAACCGTCTGTCGCAAGCGCTGGCCCGCGTCCGCGCTGCCGGCAGCAAGCTGCTGGACCTGACCGCTTCCAATCCCACCGAGTGCGGATTTCGCTATGAAGGGTCTTCGATCCTCAAGGCCCTGATTCATCCCGGTGCACTGAAGTACCACCCGGATCCGCGGGGGCTGGTGCCGGCGCGGCAAGCGGTTTGCGAATACTACGCGACTCACAAACTGAAAGTAATTGTTGAAGGTATTGCGCTAACCACCAGCACCAGCGAGGTATACTCTTTTGCTTTTAGGCTGCTCTGCAACCCCGGCGACGAAGTCCTTATCCCCACGCCCAGCTATCCGCTGTTTGATTTTTTGGCCGACCTGCAGGACGTGAAGCTCCAGCGCTATCCGTTGCTCTACGACCACGGATGGCAGATTGACTTCCACGCGCTGGAGCAGGCCATCACACCGCGGACGCGCGCGGTGATCGTGGTCCATCCCAACAATCCCACCGGACATTTTTGCAAAAGGGAAGAGATGGCCCGGCTGCATCAGATTTGTGCTGCGCGGAAACTGGCTATCATTGCCGACGAAGTATTTCTTGATTTCAATTTGGGCGAAAGCCAGCAGCCCAGCTTCGCCGCCGACGGGCCGGCTCTGACCTTCACCATGAGCGGGCTGTCGAAGATCTCCGGCTTGCCGCAGATGAAGCTGGCCTGGCTCGTCGCCAGCGGCCCGGAAGCCGAGAAAAGGGAAGCGCTGGCCCGCTTGGAAGTGATCGCCGATACCTATCTTTCCTTGAATACTCCCATCCAGGTTGCCGCGCCCGCGTTGCTGGCGCAACGTCATGGCTTCCAGAAGCAGCTGATGGCTCGCGTGCGCCAGAATTTGAAGGAACTGGACAAGCAACTCTCCGAGAACGCGCGCTGCACGCGCCTGGAAGTCGAAGGCGGATGGTACGCGGTGCTGCGCGGGCCGGCCACACGGTCTGACGAAGACCTAGCCATCGAGCTACTGGAGAGGCATGCCGTGTATGTCCATCCCGGACACTTCTACGACTTTCCCGGCGACGGCTATCTGGTGGTCAGCCTCATCACGCCCGAACCCGATTTTGCTGAAGGATTGAATAAAATCGTGAGTCTAGTATGCGATTGAACGCCCGAATGAGACGTGTGCTTCCAGAGCCCCGATCTAAGACGTGGAAAATCCAACCGGCGTTCGCTGGTGTAGCAGAGCGGGGATTCAGTATCACGGAAGATTGCGTCGTGTTCTCAGAAGGACACGTGAACAGGACCGATTTCCCGGACAGAACCGGGTACGAATGTTTTGCAAACCAAGTCCACTTAGACGACTTTATTCTAGATGGAAGCCCAGAATATTTGGTTGAGCAAGCCCTTGCGCTTGCAACTCGTCTTAATGAGCGATTGTGTGGGGTAGCACCAGACAAGAGCTTCCGGTTCATTATTGCTCTCAACGATGCCGGTTGTACGTTACGGTTCCACACTGTCAGGCCCGATGAACAATGGGAGACGGAGGACTTGGAAAAGTACGCAGAAGAAGCCGTAGGCGTAATTGAATCAAGCGACCTACCCCTCCGAAATTAACGCCTAAGCCATCTCACTGGCGTTCATCAACCGCGAACTACCCGCTCTTATTTTAGATACTGTTCGAAAAAAACGTGATATCGCCTGCGCCCACGTGGGCGTGCAGCCGGAATTTCCCTGGACCCTCACGACGGAAGGACCGCGCCAGTCCTGCCTGCTCAGCCTGGAATGCGCGCGCATCAATGTGGCCGACGCCCACCGACGCATCCACCTTCCTGTAACTTTCCGGCCGGCCAACGTCAATGCGGATGGCCCCGGCGTTGGATTCAATGTCCTTATCGCCCTCAATGCCGGAGACCTGCAATCGCCCGCCGTTGAGGCGTATCCGCAAGTCGCTGTTGCGGGGAACCTGGATCAATGCTGTATAGTTGGGCGGACCGTCCACTTTCACTGAAGCCTGTTTGGCATTGGCGTCCACGCCAAAGCGCGGCTTGGGATTTGGATTTGCCGTCTGGCTGATGACCACCAGTTTGTCAGAAGCGCCGGGCTCAATCCGGTAGTCGCCCGAACTCAGCTCCAGCTTCAACACCTGGCCGGGAAGCACCTGCATCTGCATGCGGCCTTCAGGTTTGGATTGGCTCCAGGCGAGCGCCGCTACAAGGTAAACGAAGAAAACCGCCAGCATCTTTTGCGTCTTCATTGTTTCGCCCTCTCAGGTCCAACCAGGCCGGGCTGAAGGGACCCGAATCTCTGCATCGGCAAACGTTCATTGCGACGGCGCGGTCACGAAACTCAGTACATCTACGTGCGTCCAGCGCCGTCACATGAACCAGGGAAGCCGGGAAGAAGCTTTCTGATACACGCCTCCTTGTGAAACATATACGCCGGAGAGGGAACGAAAGTTCCAGGCCATCTTGCAATTTATCTGATGTCGGAATGGGACGCGGTTTGCCGCAGCTTGTAGCGCTGAATTTTTCCCGTGGCTGTTTTAGGCAGTTCCGCCACAAATTCCAGCAGTTGCGGGCATTTGTGCGGCGCCAGGCGGGTGGAAATGTGTTGCTTAATTTCCTCGCCTAATTGGGGCGTGCCGCTCTGGCCTGATCTGAGGACGATATACGCCGCGGGCTTGACCAGCTCATTGCCGTCGGCATATCCGATGAC
>JBGPLR010000234.1:0-5750 GCA_041486545.1 Terriglobia bacterium | reverse complement strand
TCCGCGCCTCCGCGGTGCAAGTCGTTCCTCAAGCAATCACAGCTCCTTCACCTTCCGCTCCAGTTCTTTCGCAATCTCCTCCGCGTCCGCGCTCTGCTCAAACCTCACCGGATCGCCGATCCTCACCTGCACCGCGCCCGGCGGAGCATAATGTTTCTTCGCCGCCCGGAACGGGAACAGCCCGTCAATCCGCATGGGGATCACCGGCAGGTTCAAGTGCGTGGCCAGCAGCCCAATCCCGCTGCGGAACGGACTCATCTCTCCCGTCTCCGTGCGCCGGCCTTCGGGAAAGATGACCACGTTGAAGCCCTTGTCTGCCGACTCGCCGGCGAAGCGGAAGCTCTCGCGGTACTTGGCTTTCTGCGGCAGGGAAAACACGTTGAAGAACAGCGCTACCAGCATGTAGCGCACCGGCATCCACCAGCGCAACAGAAAAAACGTGTCTTTAGGTGGATGCACCCAGCCGCGCAGTATTTCGCCTTGCATGGCCACCGCCAGCCGCGTGCGCAGCCGGAAGGGAAGCGCCGCCATCAGGAACCCGATATCAATCTGCGAAACATGGTTGCTGATGATCAGCGCCGGTCCTTGGAAGTTCTTCAACTTCTCGCGGCCGATGATTTTCGGCCGGGCCATCACCATGATGTACGGCAGCGTGACCAAGTGAAACGCCGCCGCGCGGATCCACGTGCATGGCCAGCGCTGCGCCCAGCGCGCGTAAGGATAATTCTGCGGCTGCTCCCGCTCCGCCGCCGGCTTTTTCTTCAGCAGCTGTTCCAGGTCGGCGACGGTGGTTGCCTGTGAAAATTCGCCATCACTCAATTCCACCTGGTAGCGGTTCTCCAGCGCGGCCACCAGCTCCACGCGGTCCAGCGAACTTAAGTTCAAATCATCTTCCAGCCGGGCCCCGGGTCTGAGTTCGATCTTCCGCCCGGCAATGCCCTGGATCAACTCCTGCAACGTCCCTGACGAAGCCTTCGCAGCCGGCGCAGCCCCGTGGCCGTTCATCTGCGTTTCCGCCACGCGCTTGATCACCTCCAGCTTCGGCTTCTGCGTGGACGTCCTCGGGAAATCTTCGTCCGGCCATACGTACCACGCGCGAATCTTCTGGAAGTCCGCCAGTGTCTGGTTGGCTGCGCCGACCACCGAACTGGCAGAAGCCCCGTCGCGCAACAGCAGCACCGCGCACGCTTCCGCGTTCCCGCCCCGCGCCGTGCCAAACACCACGCAGTCGCGGACGTCCGGCTGCTTGCGCAGCGCCTGCTCCAGGTCTTCGGGATAAATCTTCAGCCCCGCCGGCGTCACGATCACATTCTTGCTGCGGCCCTTGAAATAAAGATTGCCCTCGGCATCCAGCGCGCCCAGGTCGCCGGTGCGGAACCAGCCTTCCGCGCCCGCCACCGGCTTCAGCTCTTTGCCTTGCCAGTATTGCTGCGCCACATTCGATCCCCGCACCAGGATCTCGCCGGTCTCCGGATCAAGCTTCATCTCCCGCCCCGGAAGCACTTTGCCAATGGACTTTCTTCCCGGCTTGAACGGATGGTTCAAGCTCACCAGCGAACTGGTCTCGGTAAGGCCGTAGCCTTGCACCATGCCGTAGCCGATGCGCCGCCAGAATTCTTCCGTCACCTGGTCCAGCGCTGCGCCGCCGCAAACAATGGCCCAGAATTTCCAGCCGAGATAGCGGTGCACTTTGCGGAACCGCCACACGCGTTTCAGAAACCGTTCATTCTCCGCAACGTCCCAGCTCTTGCGGATGGCCGGCGCCAGCTCCTGCTCCAGCTTGTTCTTGACCGATTCCACCACCCGCGGCACGGCCACCAGCACGGACACGCGTTCCCGCCGGATGGTCGCGATCACCTCGCCCGGCTTGAATTCGTCCTGAAAGAACACCGCAGCCCTGATGACCGGCGGGATGAACATTCCCATCGTCTGCCCGAAGACATGGCTCAGCGGCAGCATGTGCAGGAAACGCACCGGATGAAAGATCCGCTGGTAGCGGCGATATTTGGGGATCTCGCGCTCAATCGGATCAACCGATGTCAGGATGTTGCCGTGCGTCAGCACCACGCCCCGCGGTTCGGCCGTGGTGCCCGACGTAAAGATGATCTGCGCCGGATCGTCGCGGGTGAGGGAAGCCGGAGCATACGGCTCCGCGGAACGCGCAGCCAGATCTTCGCTCAGCGACTCGAGTTCCATATGCGGCCGCGCGCCCGCATGTGCCGCTAGTGCGCCCGAGCAGACCAGCAGCTTGGCATCCACGTCCGCCGCCACGCGTTGGGCAAAATCCGGCGCGGCAATCTTGTCCATGGGGACGGCCACTGCCCCGCGCAGCATGCAGCCAAAAAACGCCGCCACCCATTCCGCGCAGTTGTCGCCCCATAGCATCACCCGGTCGCCCTTGCCGATGTTGCGGGCATCCAGCTCGCGCGCAAAGCGAAACGCCAGCTCGCCCACCTGCCGGTACGTCCAGCGCAGCGTGCGGTAGCCGCGACGGTACACAAACGCCGTATCGTTCTTGAGCGAGAGGTGAAGCTGCGCGTAGTCTGCGAGTGAATGGGGCATCTGTACTTAACATACCGATTCCTTGCGAGCCGCGTAAAGCGGCAAAGCGCGGCATTCCGCGCTGTCGTGCTCGTGTGGCACAGCCGCCCTCGGCTGTGCACTGTGAATCGAGGTGTGGACCGCAGCCGCTCTCGGGTGCGTTGAAGGCCCGATTCCACCATACTCGTGTGGCACAGGCACTCTTGCCTGTGCTCTCTTAAGTGCGAAAGATGATTGGGATTTAGAGAACGCGTGCGGCACAGCCGCCCTCGCCTGTGCAGTTTGAATCGAAGCTTGGATCGCGGGCGCCCTCGGGTGCGTTGAAGGCTCGATTCCACGATACTCGTGTGGCACAGGCACCGGGTCCCCGGCACGCGCTTCGCGTGACGGGGTGGAATCACTCTTGCCTGTGCTCTTCGCAATCTGTTGCGTTCGCAACAAGCCGGATTCCCATTGACTATCGCCCGAAATATTCTATAATTGAACACGTTCAACTAGCGAGAAACCAATCACCATGCCCTCATCCGCCCACCGCCCTCCCCTCCGCATCGTCCTTCCCGGCGGCTCGGGACAAGTCGGCCAACTCCTGGCCGGGCACTTCCACGAGCAGGGCGATTCCGTCACCGTCTTGTCGCGCCGTCCGCAATCGGCCCCCTGGCAAGTGCTGCCTTGGGACGGCCGCACCTTGGGCGACTGGGCACACGCCCTTGACGGCGCCAACGTCGTCATCAACCTCGCTGGACGCAGCGTAAATTGCCGCTACACGGAAGCCAATCGCCACGAAATCAAGGAATCCAGAGTGGACTCCACACGCGTCATTGGCGCAGCCATTGCTCAAGCTGCCCGTCCGCCCGCGCTCTGGATGAACTCCAGCACTGCCACCATCTACCGCCACGCGCTTGATCGCCCCATGGACGAAGCCACCGGTGACCTCGGCGGCGCGGAAGACAACGCGCCTTCCACCTGGCGCTTCAGCATTGACGTGGCCACCAGATGGGAACGCGAATTCTTTGCCGCCGTCGCGCCGCGCACCCGCAAGATCGCCTTGCGCAGCGCCATGATCATGAGTCCCGGCCGCGGCGGAATCTTTGACACTCTACGCAAACTGGTCTGCGCCGGCTTGGGCGGAAGAGCAGCGTCCGGCGAACAGTTCATTTCCTGGATCCACGATCAGGATTTCCTGAACGCCCTCGAACTCCTTATCGCGCGCCAGGATCTCGAAGGCTGCATCAACGTTTGTTCACCTCATCCGCTTCCCAATCGCGACTTCATGCACCAGTTCCGTCGCGCCTGCCGCATCCCGATTGGCCTTCCTGCAGCAAAATGGATGCTGGAAATCGGCGCGTTCTTCTTGCGCACCGAAACTGAACTGATCTTGAAAAGCCGCCGGGTCATCCCCTCACGGCTTTTGGACGCGGGTTTCAAATTCACGTTTCCAGAATGGCCCAGCGCCGTCGCCGACTTGGTGCAACGCTTGAGTTCGCGCAGTTCGTGACGAAATCTTGATGAGTTGAGAGTAACGAGGAGGTTTCTAGGCAGTCTCTTTGATTCCTGGTAGGTTTTTCTAAGTGCGCGGGGTGATTGAAGCTCCAGCGCTGGAGGCGCGAAAGCGAGCGCAGCGAGGGTAGCCCAGGCCGTAAGGCCTGGGTAGGCGTCGTGCCGCCAGTGCTGTAGAGTGAGGGTTTCATAAAATCTCGGCTTTAGCCGCTGCGATGCGTTCCGTTAACGAGATTGGTGTTAGACGGAGATCAAGCTCTCACGCGATTTGCCTTCGCGTGCTCAACCGCCGTCCGCGCTTGTGTCTAATTGCTGACTGCTAATTGCCAATTGCTATGTGCTGAGTCCCTCAAGGTGAGGGCGAGGCCGACTTGCGCGCCGAGCCCGGGTCCCCGGCGTGCGCCGGTGTTGCGCATGCAGGGTGGGAGCCCCCTGCAGCAGGGCCGAGCAATCTAAGCGTTTGCTACGCGCGTAAGCGGTTTGGAGCGCAGCGACAGGAATTCAGGTCGTGTATGCCGCGTTGAACCTGACGTATTCTTCCGTCAGATCGCACGACAGAAACTCCAGGCTTTTGTCCCCCGCCCCTAGAATCACCCGGATCTCATACGCCGGTTCTGACATATATTGATGCGCGCGCTCTGCGTCATACGGGCACGCTCCGCCTTTGCGGCAGATTTGCTGGTCGCCTAGGTAGATGCTGATGCGCTCCTGGTCAATCGTCACGCCGGAGCGTCCTATCGCTGCCAGGATTCGTCCCCAGTTCGGGTCGGCCCCGGCCCACGCCGTCTTCACCAGCGCTGAGGTGGCGATGGCCCGCGCGATCTGCCTCGCCTGCTCCACCGTCTTGGCCTGTTCAATGTTCAACCGTACCACATGCTTCACGCCTTCACCGTCCGCCACGATCTGCCCCGCCAGCGACCGGCAGACTTTCTGCACAGCTTTGTCAAACTCTCCGGCCACTTGCTTGACCAGCACCCCGCTTTTTCCGCTCGCCAGCAGCAGCACAGTGTCATTGGTTGACGTGTCGCCGTCAATCGAGATGTTGTTAAAGCTGTGGTCCACGGCCTTCTTTAGCGACCGCTGCAATTCCTTGGGACCGGCGATTACGTCCGTCAACAGATACACCAGCATCGTCGCCATGTTGGGATGGATCATGCCCGCGCCTTTGGCCACGCCGACTACCCGCACTTCAACTCCGCCATGGACAATGCTCTGGCTGGCGATTTTGCTATGCGTGTCCGTGGTCATGATGGCGTTGGCGAACGCCTCAAGTGCTTCCGCGCTGGATCGCGTTGTGCTGATCAAACCGGGGACTGCGGCCGTGATCTTTTCCACCGGAAGCGGCACCCCGATAATCCCCGTGGAAGAAGGGAATACCAAGGTCGGATTGATTTTGAGCTTTCGTGCCAGATCAGCGCAGACTTGTTGCGCCGCTTTGATGCCCGGCTTGCCGGTAGCGCAGTTGGCGTTTCCCGCGTTGACGATGACTGCATGAACTTGTCCGGCGGAAGCCTGCAAGTGTTCCCGTCCCACGATCAGCGGCGCGGCCACCACTTGGTTGCGGGTAAACATCGCCGCTGCGGAAGCGCCATCTGGAATATGGATGAAGGCCAGATCGGGTTTGCCGCTGGCCTTGATGCCTGCGGTACAGGAAGAGAAGAGAAACCCTTGGGGCGGACTCGTGCTCACGCGTTCAGCTTAACCAGCGGCTT
>JBGPLR010000233.1:0-5753 GCA_041486545.1 Terriglobia bacterium | reverse complement strand
GCCTTCCGCCGCTGGTTCAGCGCCTCGGCCACGGAATTAATCACGTGATAAGGCATCGACGTGTTGATTTCGCCGGCCAACGCGATAAACCGCGCTTCAAAATCGTATTCGCGCGCCTTCCACGAAAGGGAATAGGGGTCCAGAGGAATGCAGTGCCCGCCGATGCCCGGCCCCGGATAGAACGGCTGGAAGCCGAACGGCTTGGTCGAAGCCGCGGCAATCACGTCCCAAATGTTGATGTCCATGCGCATGCACAGCAGCTTGAGTTCGTTCACCAGCGCAATGTTCACGCAGCGGTAGATGTTTTCCAGCAGCTTGGTCATCTCCGCCACCGCCGGCTTGGAAACGGGCACGGTCTTGTTGAAGATGGTCCCGTACACCGTGCAGGCAATGTCCGTGGCCGTGGCGCCGAATCCGCCCACTACTTTCGGAATATCGCGGCGTGCCACCGTGTCGTTGCCCGGATCTTCGCGCTCGGGCGAAAACGCCACATAGAATTCTTTGTCCGACGCATGGCCGTTGCGGCAGGCCTTCAGCCCGCTGGGGTTCTTCTCCAGGATCGGGATCAGCAGTTCTTCCGTCGTCCCCGGATATGTGGTGCTCTCCAGGATGATCATCTGTCCGGCATGAACATAAGGAGCAATGTTCTCCGCCGTCTTGATGATGTAGCTCAAGTCCGGCTCGTGATGGTCATTGAGCGGCGTGGGCACAGCGATAATCACCACATCCATCTGGGCGATGCCGGCAAAGTCCGCCGTGGCTTTGTAGCCGTTGGCTTGCGCGGCCTGGATCTCGGTGGCCGGAATGCGCACGATGTAGCTTCCGCCGCTGTTCAGGGTCTTGACCTTTTCCTGGTCCACGTCAAACCCGGTGATGGCGAACTTCTGCTCGCTGAACAACAGCGCCAGTGGCAGGCCCACGTAGCCCTGTCCGATAATCCCGATCTTCGCGGTCCGGTTTTCGACTTTGCTCTTAAGCAGCTCCGCGCTGCTTTGTAAAGATGAATGAGTAGTTATAGTCATAGCAGCCTTTAAGAGTGCATTTTGGGTGCCAGCGCCAGGGGCCGCGGAAATACACCAACAATCGCACTGAAGTCCAATCCTTTCAATAGTATACGGCTTATCGTCAGGGAGTAGTTCGATCTACGCCAAGCGGCCCGGCAAGCGGCCGCTGCGTCACGATATGCAACTGTTTGCGGTATTGGGGATCATCTGGCTCTCCTCCACTCCCCGCAAGTTCCTCCGACTTCCCCGCAAGTGAAAGTTATTTCATCTATCGGCTTTTGTGGCCTCGGACTAAAGCGCCGCATGGCTTGAAAACACGCTACTTAGCTCTGTTGCTGCAATCCGCAACTAACACGGTTTGGAAAGCAGAATGCTTATCAGAGGGTGGATACAAAAATAATCGAGGGAAAGGTTCTCATAAATCATGGCTACGGCAGCAGTTGCTCAGATGACAGTGCCCATCCTGGACCTGAAGGCGCAATACGCCACCATTAAGGATGAAATCCAGGCTGCGATCAACAGCGTCCTTGAAAACCAGCATTTCATCCTGGGCCCGGAAGTAAAGGCCCTGGAAAAAGAGATTGCCGAGTATTGCGGCACCAAGTATGCGGTTGGCGTGGCTTCCGGAACTGACGCCCTCATCCTCGGTCTGCGCGCCTGCGGCGTTGGCCCCGGCGATGAAGTGATTGTTCCTTCGTTTACCTTCATCGCCACCGCTGACGCCGTTAGCTTGCTGGGCGCCGAGCCGGTCTTTGCCGATATTGACCCTGACACCTACAATCTTGATCCCAAAGCCGTGGAGCGGCGCATCACGCGGCGGACCAAGGCCATTGTTCCCGTCCATCTCTACGGCCAGTCGGCGGACATGGATCCCATCCTGGATCTGGCCAAAGCTCACAACCTGAAAGTGGTGGAAGATACCGCGCAGGCCATCGGCGCCACCTATAAAGGACGCAAAACGGCCGCCATGGGCGACGTGGGCTGCATCAGCTTTTTCCCCAGCAAAAACTTGGGCGGTTACGGCGACGGCGGCATGGTCGTCACCAACTCTGAAGAAGTTGCCCGGCATCTGACTTCGCTACGCGCACACGGCAGCAGCAAAAAATATCTCAGTGACGAACAGGGCTGGAACAGCCGGCTGGACGAGCTGCAAGCCGCAATTCTGCGCGTGAAGCTCCGCCATCTTGATCAGTGGAGCATCCAGCGCCGCGAAGCCGCCCGCCGTTATGACGCGCTTCTGCAAGGGCTCGCGAATGTGGTCACGCCTAAGCGCAACGGTTTCGGCGACCACGTCTTCCATCAGTACACCGTGCAGGTCCCGCAGCGCGACCAGATGCAGAAACGCCTGGCGGAAGCCGGCGTTACCACCATGGTCTATTACCCGCACCCGATTCACCTGCAGCCGATTTACGCCTCGCTCGGCTATCGCGAAGGCGATCTTCCGGTGACCGAAGCGGCGTGCAAGAAGGTATTTTCACTGCCCATGTTCCCTGAGCTCACGCCGGAGCAGAGCGAATACGTGAGCAACGCGCTGGCGCGCGCGCTTGAAGGATAAAAGTCAAGAGACGAGAAATCCTGTGGCTGAAACTGGACTCAACCTGGGCGGTGAAATGAACCAAGGGACAACTGCGGCTCCGCATGTGCGGGAAAAATTCAAGCTGCTCAACCGCAGCTACGGCAGCACACTGGTGCGCATTGGCGCGCATCACGTGCCGCGGCGCAGCCTGATCCTGGCGGCCAGTGAAAGTTTCCTGATCATGTTCGCCCTGGCTGCAGCCACGGCCTTGCGTTTCGTCAACCTGCGCACCGCGCTTGAGTACCTTTCCCAGCCGGAAAACTGGCTGCGCTTTGCCCTGGTCACCGTGGTCTGCCAGCTCTCGCTGTACTACAACGACCTCTATGAAACCCGCGCGGTCAGCACGCGCGGCCTGCGGCTCGTGCGGGCTTTTGCCGCCATGGGGATCGCACTGCTGGTGTTGTCATTCCTCTATTACTTGGTTCCAGCCGTCCGGCTGGAGCGCGGGATCGCCATGCTGGCTGCGGCCGTCGCTTTGCCCTTGCTGGTCATTTGGCGGCTGAGCCTGGACAAGAGCAGGGTCTTTACCCGGCCGCTGGAACGCATCCTGGTCCTGGGCACGGGACGCAGCGGAATCAATCTGGCCGCTGAGATCCTGCGCCGCCCGGAGCTGCAATACAAGGTTGTCGGCTTTCTCGACGAGCGCGTCACCGGCGAAAGCCGGATCTTTGTTACCCCAGGCATCCTCGGCACGGTGAATGACGTGGAAGAAGTTGTTGACCGCGAAGACGTGGACCGCGTCGTAATCTCGCTGGGCGAGCGCCGCGGCGTCATGCCTTTCCGCCAGTTGGCCACCCTCAAGTTGCAAGGCCTGCCCATTGAGGATTGCCTCTCGCTCTACGAGCGCCTCACCGGACGCATCTCGCTGGAGCAGCTGCAACCCAGCTGGCTGATCATGGGTGACGGTTTCCGCAAGTCGCGCGTGGTCCGCGCCGCCAAACGCATTACTGACATTCTGGTTTCGTCGCTGGCCATCTTGCTGACTTTTCCCCTCATGGTGGCCGTGGCGCTGGCCATCGCCATCGAAGACGGCTGGCCCGTGGTCTTCAAGCAAGACCGTGTGGGTCTGGGCGGACATACGTTCAAAGTCTTCAAGTTCCGCTCCATGCGCAAAGGCTCGGAGAAAGCCGCGCCCAGTTGGACCGCCGACGGCGATCCCCGCATCACCCGCGTGGGCAACTTCATCCGCAAGTTCCGCCTGGACGAGCTGCCGCAGCTCTTCAACATCCTGCTCGGCGAGATGAGCGTGGTCGGCCCGCGCCCGGAGGTCCCGTTCTTCTGCGAACTCCTTGAGCGCGAGATCCCTTTCTTCAACCAGCGCCACAGCGTGCGTCCCGGACTCACCGGCTGGGCCCAGGTGAAGTACCAGTACGGCGCCAGCCTGGAACAGGCCAAAACCAAGTTCGAGTACGACCTCTTCTACATCAAGCACCTGTCGTTCATGTTCGACCTGACCATCATCCTGGAGACGGCGAAAGTAGTGCTGACGGGCAAGGGCGGGAAATAAGGACCGCGAAGAATTCAAACCGCGGATTCACGCGGATGACCGTGCATCAAACGGAAATCTAAACGTAGAGACGTAGCGCCGCTAGGTCTCGTGTTGATCGTCCCTTATTCGCGCGCCAAGAGAACCTCGGGATGGTGGTGGGCGATGGTGAGGAGCTTCAGACTTGCCTCGCGCGGGCGGCGCACTCCCTGCTCCCAGCTTTCAATGGTATTGGGGCTCACATTGATGATGCGGGCAAAAATCGACTGGCTAACATTGAACGACTGCCGAATCGCGCGAATTTGGCGAGGGCTCAGTGGCTTTGGTGGCGGCGGCAACTCGCTGACTCTCAGGCTGCCCTTATTACCTTGCTCGTATGCCATTGCCTCTTGCAGTGACCGTTTCAACTCATTAAAGATTTTGACTTTCTTCTTCTTGGCTCGCTTCATGGCACCACCCGTTTCGTTTCCCTACGTTCCCTTTATTATGTTGACCAAGGTTCGTAGAGCTTTGCGTTCGTCGTTTGAAGATCCTCTTGTTCGTTCTTGTCCAGCAAGTACAAGAGGTGAATATGGCCTCGACTCTCCAGGTACAAGAACAAATACCGGTAGCCACCGCGCTTTCCCTTCGCACGATTAGGATTAGAACATCGCGCTTTGCGAATCCCTCCGAGCCCCTGCACCAGATCTCCACGCAGCGGATTCCTCTGCAGGTCATCTTGGATGCTGCTTAGAATCTCAAGGGCTGTGTCTCCAGCCAGCCTGTGCAGCTTGCGGGTAAAGATGCTTGACTCGATGTATACCACTGGGTAAGATATACCACACAGTAAGACACGTCAAGATATGGCGCCGTGTAGGCAGGTGGTTACGCCGACCAGTCTCGCCCGCCTGCCGGTTTATGGCCCGCTGGCCTTGTTTGGCGCCAAGAAAGCCAGTGAACATTGGTAAAGGGCCGCATTTCTGCGGCCCCTCGTTTGGATAGCTCACTGCAACTCGCTTACGCCACCTGGCCCTTGCTCACCTTTTGCCCGATGAACTCCAGCAACGCGGTGTTCACTTCATCCGCATGGGTCCAGGTCAGGCCGTGCGGACCGCCTTCGATCACCACCAGCTTGCTGCCTTTCACCAGTTCGGCGGTGCGCTTGCCCGTCGCCGCGAGCGGCAGAATCCGGTCAGAGTCGCCGTGAATGACCAGCGTGGGAATCTCGATGCGCTTAAGGTCGTTGCGGAAGTCGGTCAGCCACGCGGAAACGCACTCCAGTGTGCCGATGGGGGAAGCGCCGGCAGCGACGTTCCAACTCATCTGCACCACTTGGTCGCTGATGCGCTTGCCGCCCAGCACGTCCACGTTGTAGAAGTTCGCCAGGAACTGCGAGAGGAACGCCGGACGGTCGGCCGCGATCCCTTTCTTGATTCCCTCGAACACGCTGCCGTCCACGCCTTCAGGGTTGTCCGGGGTCTTGAGCAGGAACGGCGGAATGGACGCGATGAAGACTGCCTTGCTCACGCGCACACTCCCGTAATTGCCAAGGAAGCGCGCCACTTCGCCGCCACCCATGGAAAAGCCGACCAGAGTTACGTCATGCAGGTTGATCTTGTCTAGCAGCTTGTCCAGGTCTTCGGCGAAAGTGTCATAGTCGTAGCCTGAAGCCGGCCTGCTGGAGTATCCGAATCCCCGGCGGTCATAG
>JBGPLR010000232.1:0-5756 GCA_041486545.1 Terriglobia bacterium | reverse complement strand
CCTCACCCCTATTCGGACGCTGGAAAGAGCGCGTCCTCATCGACGGGGTTCGGGATGACGATGAAATGAGGGGAGTGAAAGAATAGACCGGCATGAGCAAAGTCCCCACCATATCGCTCACAACTCAACCTCCGTCCCGCTTCGCGACCGGCCCGGCCATCGTCCTCTACATCGCGGCGGCCAAGCTCTTGCTGCATCTGCTCACCGCCAACCGTTACGGCATCTTTCGCGATGAAATGTATTACCTGGCCTGCTCGCAGCATCTGGCCTGGGGTTACGTGGACCATCCGCCGGTAGCAGTCTTCATCGCCTGGTTTGCGAGGCATGTCTTTGGCGAATCGCTGCTGGGACTGCGTTTTCTCCCTGCGCTGGCCGGCGCGGCGCTGGTTTGGTTGACTGGCAAGCTCGCACACGAACTTGGCGGCGGACGCTTTGCCCAGGCCCTGGCTGCTCTGGCCATCCTGCCGGTCCCGCTCTACGTGGTCCTTCACCACTGGCTGACCATGAATGCTTTTGAGCCGCTCATCTGGATGGGGTGCATCTGGCTGGTTCTGCGCGCTGTCAATTCAGGTCAGGAGAAATACTGGCTCTGGTTTGGGATTCTCGCCGGTGTGGGCTTTGAAACCAAATACTCCATCGCCTTTCTGCTCGCGGGAATTCTCGCCGGAGTGCTGCTGACCCCCGAGCGCCGCTTCCTCAAGAGCCGCTCTCTGTGGCTGGGCGTTCTGGCCTGCGCGGTCATCGCTCTTCCCAACCTGTTGTGGCAGATTCGCAACGACTATCCGTTCCTCCAGCTCCTACACAACATCCGCATGGGCAATCGCGACGTGGTCCGAGGCCCAATCGCCTTCATCGCTGACCAGGCCATGATTATGCACCCCATTCTCTTTCCGCTTTGGCTGGGCGGACTGGTCTGGCTTTTCGCTGCGCCAGGCGCGCGCCGCTTCCGGCTGATCGCATGGACCTACTTAGTCACGCTGGCGATCTTCATCGCCCTCAAGGGCAAGAACTATTACGTTTCGCCCATATATCCCATGCTCTTCGCCGCCGGGGCGGTCGGCTTTGAGCGCATCACCAGTTGCCGCGCGGCCTGGACCCGTTACGTCTACGTCGGGCTGGTCGTGTTGACCGGCGCTTTGCTCCTGCCCATCTTCTGTCCTATCCTCTCGCCCGAAGGCTCCATCGCTTACCAGAAACGCCTCGGCATCCAGCCGCCCACGGCGGAGAACCAGAACAACGGCCCGCTACCGCAATACTTTGCTGACGAGTTTGGATGGGAGTACATGGTGCAGAAGGTGGCGAGCGTCTATAACAGCCTGCCGCCGGAAGAGCGCGCCCGCACCGCCATCTTCTCCAACGGCTGGGGTGAAGCCGTAGCGGTTGATTTCTTTGGCCCCAAGTACGGGTTGCCGCCGGCCATCAGCAAACACAACAACTACTGGATATGGGGCCCGCGCAACTACACCGGCGAGATCATGATCATCCTGAACAGTGACGGAAGTGGCGATCGCAAGCACTTCCAGAGTGTCGAAGACGTGGGGACTCTGGCTCATCCCTACGCCCGCCGCGACGAGTGGTTCCACATCTTTCTGTGCCGCGGCCCAAACTTCAATCTGCAGGAAGTATGGCCCACGATGAAGAAGTGGAATTAACCGCGCTCAGCTGCTTTTGACAGCAGTGAACCAGCAGTTAGCAGCCAATTACCAAGTACTAATTGCTGATTGCTGGTTTTCTTTGCGGCGCCGGACAGCAATCCAGCGGACACACGTCATGACTGGGGCCCATCGTGCCCAGCGCGCGACGCGGCGCCGTCGGGTCCATACGTTCCATCATCAATTCGCGGATCATGGTAATGAACCGCGGATGTGTTCCCACCGTCGCGGCGCGGACCATGGGCAAGCGCAGTTCGCTGCACAGGTCTTGCGCTTCCGTATCCAGGTCGTAGAGCACTTCCATGTGGTCTGAGGTAAAGCCCACTGGACAAATCACCACCGCCGGATGCGAATTTGTCTCTTGCACCGAGCGCAGGTAGGCGAGGATGTCCGGCTCCAGCCACGGCTGTCCCGGAGGCCCGCTGCGGCTCTGGTAAACCAGCGTGTCGCCGGTGCGCTGCAACGCCGACGAAATCAGCCGGCAGCTTTCCTCCAGTTGCTTCACGTACCTGCCGTCTTGCGCCATGGAAACCGGAATGCTGTGCGCCGTGTAGATCACCTGCGTGCGGCCGCGGACTTCCGCCGGTATTTTCTGCAGCGCCGTCTGCACGTTCTCCGCCATCGTCCCGATGAAGCCCGGATGGTTGAAGAACACCCGCAGCTTGTCCACCTGCGGAGCGCCTTCGCCGATCTTGGACTGAGCAGCGGCAATGTCTTCGCGATACTGGCGGCATCCGGAATACGAACTGAAGGCCGATGTCACGTACGCCAGCGCCCGCTCCACGCCGTCATCTTTCATCTGTTGCAGCGTGTCTGCCAGGTAGGGGGCCCAGTTGCGATTGCCCCAATAGACAGGCAGTTGCGGTCCGTGCTGCTCCACTTCTTTCTCCAGCGCGGCGATCAACGCGCGATTTTGGTCGTTGATGGGGCTGCGCCCGCCAAAATGGTAGTAGTGCTCGGCCACTTCCAGCATGCGTTCTTCCGGCACATTGCGGCCGCGCAGCACGTTACGCAAAAAAGGCAGCACTTCTTCTCTTGCCTCCGGACCACCAAACGAAATCACCAGCAACGCGTCGTAATTCATCTCAACCTCGGCTGCAAATTTGACATTTCAGACTAGCAGAAGCCACGCTGGCCCGGCGAACGCCTGCTCCGCCGGGATACATGCTTGAAAATCAGGCGTGCGTGAGCGAAGCGAAAAGTGCCGCGAGCTGTTCAAGACAAAAATTGGCTTCAGCCTCTGTAGGTATCAGGACATGGCTTCAGCCGTGCCGATAAGCATCAAGAAAATCGTGGGCTTCAGCCCCTGCGTTTGAGGGCCTTCGCCTCAACGAATTCTTCCGGCAACCTCTACAAGATTCTTGCCTCATCGCCCACGCGGATTACGCCCGGCGTGATCACCGCGCTGTCCAGCGCAGTGGTGCCGTCCAGTTGCTGCACAATGCGCACCAGCACGGACCGGTCTTGCGCCTGTGAGTCCGGATCGTAGGTAGTCATCACGCAGCGTTCGCGCAGTTTGACCAGCTCAATGCGCGCGTCGCCGATGGCCAGCACGCGGCCCGGCCACTTGCGTTCTTCCAGCTCAGGCACGTCAGCCAGCAGAATGTTCGGCCGCAGGCGGCGATGGTCAATGTTCAGGAACTGGGCGGCGCCGTCCGTGGCCACGAGCAGCGGCAATATGTCAAAGGCCTGTGGCTGCGGAATCTTCACCAGCTGCGCCGGTTCGCCCACAGCTTCGTTCACCAACGCCAATGCTTCCTCGGAATCCCAGGGATACCCGTTGATGGTAGGCACGCCGTCCGCGCCCAGCTCGCCGCGCAATCCCAGCAGCTTTGGTTTGCTGCGCGAAGTAAGGAAGTGGCCAGTGTTTCCCAGCACGGCAATTTCCCGGTCACCGGGGATGCCGTTCTCCGTAATCTCCGCCTGCTGAATGCGAACGCCTTTCAGGCTCTTGATGGGATACCGCCAGATTTCTGATACACGCATTCCTCATCAGATGGCGGGAATCACCAAGAGTTTCAGAGAATCCGGTTAACTTTCCCTTTGACAAAGGCCGGTCGTCAGAGCAGAATCTCGTAAAAATCGTTGACATGCCAGCGGGGGACTTTATGAAATCCTTCTCAGTAGCAACAGCAGCGTTTCTATTCTGCGTCCCGTTGTTCGCACAAACCCCGCCGGCTGCGGAGCCACAACCCGGAATGGCAGGCCATCCTGGCTGCCGCGCCTACTTTGGTGTGCTGTGGCTTGACGGCGTCTCTCCTGGTCAGACCCAGCAGGCAACCCACTTTGGACTCAGTGGGCAGCAGTTCGACTGGTGGAAGAGTGAGGGTTACAAAAAATCCCAGGGCCTCTGCTACGTGGCGCAACTTCAGGAGACGTCAGGGAAGCTTCAGTCTGAGTGCGCCGGCTGCACGTCTGACTGGACCAAGCGCTTTCGATGGATTGTCTTTGAGCGTATTGACACTAAAGACAAACGATCAAGTACGAGCGAGCACATGCTCATGAACGCCGATCCTACCGCGGGTCGCCCTAACAACCATTCTGTCTCTTCCTATAGCGCCAGCGATCCCAGCAGTCGCGTAGAGCGTGAAGTCGCCGTCGTCTCGACTGGCGCGGCTGTTTACAAAGCGACCGACCCAATTCGTGCGCCGTCGGATCGAGATGCACAGCTCTTTTATTACTCTGCCGAGAAGGACAAATCGAGCAAAGACGCGAGCACCCAGGTTGTTCGCAATGATCGCGCGGCACTCCAGGCGGCCGCAGAGTTCATCCTCAAGAATGTGAAACGCTAGAGATTGCCTTATTCCTTTACGCTGACCATCACCGCCACGGGAAAACTGTAATAGATCGCGCCGTTGTCTTTTCTGGTCTTTAGGTCAAGCGAGTCGTTCTCGATGGAATCGGCAAAGATCTTGCGGATGCGGTCGGCGTCGCCTTCATTGGGGAACGAGCGTGACAGCAGGTCTTCCAGTTCGCATTCCACGCGATAGCGTGTAACGCGCGGCTCGGGCAGCCCGGCTTGGGTGAACAAGCCTAATAGTTCTTCTTCCGGCATGGCCCGGACGTGCGAAGGGTCGCGCAGAACCTCTTCCGCATTCAGTGCCGCGGCTTTCTCCTGGCGCGGCGCCATGTCCGCCACCACCACGCGTCCGCCGGGTTTGCACACCCGCTTCTTTTCCTTCAAAACCGCCAGCGGGTTTTGAAAATGATGAAATGCAAAGCGCGAACTCACGATGGAGAAATGTTCAGCCGGGTAGGGAAGCGCGGTCACGTCGCCCTGCTGCCAGCTCACGTTGCTCAGGCCCTGCTCCTGCTGCAGCCTGCGTGCCTGTTCCAGCATGGCCGGAGTCAGGTCAATCCCCGTGGCGTAGCGGACCACGCGGGCAAACGCGCACGCCAGCAACCCCGGCCCGCACGCCACGTCCAGGGACGTATCGGCTGGCCCCGCCTCAGACGCTTTGACGATGTTGTTCAGCGCTTCCAGGTTGCTCACGCTGGGCGACGTGGAAAACGGCACCGCCTGGCGGGTGAACTGGTCAACAATGCGTGCGTTGTGGGAATCCATGGTGAGATTCTAAATTCTAAATTTTAAATTTCAAACCTGGCGACTGCCTCCTTCCCATCCCCGGCGCCATCCAATTACAATAGACGCAGCCATGAGCGACCATCTGATTGACAAGCATGCCGAACGTGAAATGCTGACTCACCGCTTTGAGAACACCGGCGGCAACGATGTCGACCCCAAGCACATGCGCGACCTGCTGTTCGGCAACGAGCAGCCGCAAGGCGTGGTCCTCACGTCGCTGGACAACGTGGTGAACTGGATGCGTAAGAGCTCCATCTGGCCCATGACGTTCGGGCTGGCCTGCTGCGCCATTGAGATGATGGCCATGGGCGCTTCCCGTTTCGATATCGCCCGCTTCGGCGCGGAAGTTTTCCGCCCGTCGCCGCGGCAGTCAGACCTCATGATCATCGCTGGGCGCGTCTCGCAGAAGATGGCGCCGGTCATCCGCCAGCTTTGGGAGCAGATGCCTGAACCCAAGTGGGTGATTTCCATGGGCGCCTGCGCCACCTCCGGCGGCGTGTTCAACAATTACGCGCTGG
>JBGPLR010000231.1:0-5765 GCA_041486545.1 Terriglobia bacterium | reverse complement strand
GCCCAATCGCGTACGCCAAACACGCGGTAGGACGCGGCCATGGTCCAGTAAACCAGCGGAGCTTTTTCCAGGTAGGCGACGCCGTCCAGCCGGGCGGTGACCCAGTCGCCGGACTCCAGCATGTTGCGGGCGATTTGCGCCTGCACGGCGTCCACGTCATCCATGAGGCGCGGAGGGCTTAAGATGTTGAGCAGGAAAACAAGACTGGCGGCGGCTACAACGATCCAACCTGATCGAGAACTGGCGCTGCGGCGTCCGCTTCCAGCAGGTCCTGCTCCGGCGCTTCGATCTTCCACTCTTTCATCCACAGAAACAGCACCATCAGTCCCCATAAGTGATATCCCAAGTTGGCGTTGCGCTCAAGGTGGTCGTGGATCATGCGTTCCACGGCGCTCCAGCGGAACAGGCCGCTCGCGCGCACCGCTTCTTCTGAGAGTGTTTCTTCCAGCAGCGGACGCAGCACGCCGCGGAACCAGTCATGCACCGGAATGTCAAAGCCGATCTTGGGCCGGCGCATCACGTTGGGCGGCAATTTGTCCTGCATCAATTTGCGCAGGACATATTTGGATTTTGCGCCGTGGAGCTTGAAGCGCTCCGGCAGGCGCGCGGCAAAGTCCACGATGCGCGGATCCAGAAACGGCGGCCGCGCTTCCAGCGAGTGGGCCATGGTCATGCGGTCCACTTTGTAGAGAATATCGTCGGCCAGGTAGTAGCGCTGGTCAAAGTCCAGGTAACGGTTGAGCCCGTTGCCGGTCGGCATCCCGGAGAGCACGTGGGACATGGGACCAGAATCGGCGAAGTGGAAGAACTGCTGCTTCTCGTCTTCGGTAAACGTCCCGTTCCAGAAAACGTGGGCCTGTTCCGGAGTGAGCAAAGAGCCTTGCAGGAAGCGCTTGAGCTTGTATTCAAAACTGATCTTGTCGTCGGAAACCGGCAGGCGATTGGCGCACGCCAGCGCGGCGCGGCGCAGGCCGGCAGGGAAACGGCGGGCCCAGGCGGCGTAGCGATCGGCTTTGTAGGTGAGATAGCCGGCGAAAAGCTCGTCGGCGCCTTCGCCGGTAAGAATCACCGTGACCTTGCGCGTGGTCATCTCGGCCAGGAACCATGCAGGCAGCGCGCCGGCGTCGGCGCTGGGCTCGTCAGAGTAGTAGGCCATTTTGCGGATGGCGTCTTCGAGGTCAGCGGTTTCGTCCAGGTTCAATTCTTCGTGCACGGTGCCGAAGTGGCGCGTGATCTCGCCGATGGACTCGCTCTCATCAAAAGAGCGGCCTTTGAACGTCATGGAGAAGGTGCGCAGGTTTCCGGCGCCGGTATGCGCGGCATAGCGGAGGATAGTGGAGGAATCCAAGCCGCCGCTCAGCCAGATGCCTACCGGAACATCAGAAATCAGTTGCTCGCGGACGGACTTCGTCAGCAGGTCGTCGAGCTGCTCCGTGGCTTCGTCCAGCGATTGCGGCGCGGGCTGTTCAGCAGTTGTCGGCAAGTAAGACCGAACCTGCATGCGGCCGCCATGCCACTCCAGCATGTGTCCTGGCAGCAGCTTGTGGATGCCTTCCACCAACGTGTACGGCGCCGGCACGTAATTGAGGCTGAGGAAACAGTTCAAGCCGGTCAGGCAGATCTTGCGGGGGATTTCCGGATGCGCGAAGAGACACTTCAGTTCGGAAGCAAAATGGATTTCGCCGTCATGCAGGCAGTAGTACAGCGGCTTGATGCCCATGCGATCGCGCGCCAGGATCAGCCGCTTCTCCGACTGCACCCAGATGGCGATGCCGAACATGCCGCGCAAACGCGCAAAACATTCGGTGCCCCAGCGGAGGAAAGCGTGCAGAACGACCTCAGTGTCGCAGCGCGTCTCAAACTTTGCGCCCAGGCCTTCCAACTCGCGGCGCACTTCATGGTGGTTGAAGATTTCGCCGTTGAAGACCACCACCACGTTGCCGTCGGGGCTGAGGAGAGGCTGGTCGCCGCCGGCCAGGTCCAAGATGCGCAGGCGCGTAGCGCCCAGAGAGATGGCTTCACAAGTGAAATGGCCCTGATGGTCCGGCCCGCGATGGACAAGCGCGTCCAACGCGTCGCTCAGCACGCCGCGTGGGAGACGCTTGGAAACATGGGAGTACCCGAGAATGCCGCACATAAGATGTTTCGTTTTTCCGGTAGAACCGGGGCAGGTTTTTTCTGCCCCATGGACTTACATCCACGACTGGTTCGCTCCGTGCGACGAACTTCCAGTCACCCTATACTTGAATGAATCCACTGCTAAAGTTTGCTGGCTTGGGTGTGAATTATACCCGGCCAGAGGATTTTTCCAAGCTCAAAATAAAGAAATGTAAAGACGCTAAGCCCATGTTCTGCAATGCCAAAGTGCAATGAGATTTTCTCTTATGTCGCTAAGAATAGACTTGTTTTACAATTTGGTTGCACGCGGGTCGAGAAAAGATTGGCTGTCTTGCGAAGTGGGCTGTTTGTGCTAGCGCTCAGTCCAACTTTTGCGATTCGACCGTGCACTTGTGTTGGAACGTTGCAAAAAAGCAAAAGGCCCAGCCAACTGGGCCTCACATGGAACGCCGAAAGTAATTTTATTGGGTCAAGTGCTTGTTGAGGGCCTTCTCAATGGTTTCCCGGTTGACCCAGCCAACAATCTGTTCCTGCACCTGGCCGTTCTTGAAGATCAGCAGCGTGGGGATGCCGCGCACGCCGTAGCGCTGCGGGGTAACGGGACTGGAGTCCACGTCCATCTTGCCGACCTTCACCTTGCCTTGATACGCGGACGCTACTTCGTCCACGATGGGCGCCAGCGCTTTGCACGGGCCGCACCAGGTGGCCCAGAAATCAATCATCACTGGCTGGTCGCTCTTGAGGACCGTTTGATCAAAATTGCTGTCTGTCACTTCCAGAATTACGCCTGTTGCTGCCATGAAAGCTCCTACCCTTGTATTGGATTCGCCCCTATGGGATGACGGAAACTAAGTTTGCCATACCATCCTAACAAACATTAGATGAAACCGTGCACCCCAGGGTTCAACTCTCTCTAAGCTCTTGATGGGTAGGGGGATATTTCAGCCACATCGGCCGTCAACAGTCTTCGGCAGCAGGCGACGGGGCTGGCGGTACGGAGGTTACTAAAGTGACGTGGACGAGGGGACAGTACAGTACTAGACTCTCCCTCGGTGGTAAGGCAGTTCTGGGGGAGGGCTGCCTGGCGTCCTGCGATTCATTTCGCAGGACGCTTGTTTTTTGGGAGTTATCTGGCAAGCTGTTAGAGATGCGAAAGTCCCTCTTTGCTGCGTTCATAGCCGCTTGTCTCCTCAACACTGGTTGCGGTCGGCCGCACCCTTGGCTTGGAGCCAAAGAAACCGCGTTAATCGGTACTTACAAAAAAGCCAAGTCTTACGGTGGGACAAACTCCATCAAAGGGCTGTCAGACGATACTGACATTCAGATAGCGCTAAAGGACGATCACACAGCGATTATTCTCGGGCTACCCGAATTCGACGGTTTTGGGGACCAAGTAATATGCAAGCTCTCGGGCCCCGCTCGATGGGCGTCGTCGGGGAGAGAGATCGCTCTGCACTTCGATAAGTTTCAGCCGCAAATTGTTTCCCCGCAATCTCCCGGCGCTCGACAGTGCTATGACGATGTGAGCATCGAAATCACGGGACGATTTTCCCCTTATGGCCTCTACATCACGATCGGGGATCCTGACACTGGCACGGGCATCGAGCTTCGCCGAGTTTCTCATTAGACCCACGGGCACACAGGAGTTCCGGGCATCGCCCGCTCCACGGTGTTATCCTGAATAGTTACGGACGCTGAGTTGTCTCCAGAGTGTTCTGTCCGTCCTGAATCGCCAAAATGAGTTTGCATAGCCCTGCATTGCCCAGTACCGACCAGCAGTCTTCGTCCCAGTCCGCCGACCGCGAGCGCGTGTTCGACGCCTTCCGCCGCTGGGGCTACATGGACGCCAGCCTGAACCCCTTCGGCGGGCCCATTGGCGAAGGCTACCCCGACATTCGCGGCCTCCAGGGCCCAGCTGCGGATGAAGCGCGACGGATTTACTGCGCCACTATCGGCGCCGACTTCATGCATATGCCCCAGCGCGACCGCCGGGAGTGGATTCAGGAGCAGATGGAAAGGTCCGCGCCTTCCGCGCAGAATGTTGACCGCCGCTGGCTGGCCGAGCGACTGATGCAGGCCGACCTGTTCGAACAGATTCTGCAGACGCGCTATCTCGGCACCAAACGTTATTCCGGCGAAGGCGCCACGGCGCAGATCCCGTTGTTGGACACAGTCCTGGAAACCGCGGCCGATCTGGGCGCCACCCACTCCGTGCTGGCCATGAGCCATCGCGGACGGCTCACGGTGATGAGCCTGGTGGTGGGCATTGCGCCGGAAAACGTCTTTGCCGGATTTGAAGATGTTGATCCGCGCTCCGTGCTGGGCGGCGGCGACGTGAAATATCACAAAGGCGCAACCGGCTCCTTCGCAACCAGGAACGGAAGGTCGCTCCACATGCATCTGGTTTCCAATCCCAGCCATCTGGAAGCGGTTGACCCGGTCGCCTTGGGCCGTACCCTGGCCAAGCAGAAGCACGCCGGCCCCAATGGCGCCAAGGAAATCCTGCCCGTGATCCTGCATGGCGACGCAGCCTTTGCCGGCCAGGGCATCTGGGCGGAGACCTTGAATTTTTCCGGGCTTAAAGGTTTCAACGTGGGCGGGTGCATCCACGTGATTGTGAACAACCTGATCGGGTTCACCACCACGCCCAAGGAACTGCACATGTCGCGGTTTTCCTCTGATCTGGCCAAGCGCCAGCCGGTTCCCATCTTCCACGTGAATGCGGAAGACCCGGAAGCCGTGCTTCGGGTGGCGAAGATGGCCGTCGAGTACCGCTACCGCTTCGGCAGTGACGTGGTGATAGACATGATCGGCTATCGCCGCCATGGCCACAGCGAAGTGGACGACCCCACCATCACCCAGCCGCTGCTCTATAAAACGATCAATGCCCACCGTCCGCTGTTTGAGATTTACGCCGAACAACACAGCATTGATCTTGCCGGCGCCGTGGCCAGCTTCCGCCAGCGGATTGACGCGGCGTATGACGCTGCGGCCAGCATGCAGAAGTCGCCGGTGCTGCGCAAGTTGCCTGAGTACTGGGACAAATACGTCGGCGGGCGCTACCGCAAGGATTTTGAAGTTCCCACGGCCGTGAGCGAAAACACGCTTCACCGGATCACCTCCAGCCTGACGACGTACCCTGAGGGATTCGCCATTCATCCCAAGGTGAAGAAGCTGTTGGAGCAGCGCGAGAAAATGGGCAACGGCAAGCTGCCGCTGGATTACGGCATGGCGGAGGCGCTGGCCTTTGGCTCGTTGCTGCTGGAAGGAATTTCTGTCCGCTTGAGCGGCCAGGACGTGCGCCGCGGCACCTTCAATCACCGTCACTCGCTGCTGGTGGACACGGAAAACGAGCAGGAATACGTGCCCCTGTGCCACCTCTCGCCCAACCAGGCGTGGTTTGAGGCGTACAACTCGATTCTCTCCGAAGCCGCGGTGCTGGGTTTTGAATACGGATTCAGCCGCGACTGTCCCGATGGCCTCACGATCTGGGAAGCCCAGTTTGGTGACTTCGCCAACAGCGCGCAGATCATCATTGACCAGTTCATCGTGGCGGGCGAAGACAAGTGGGGACTGCTTTCCGGCCTGGTCATGCTGCTGCCCCACGGTTATGAAGGCCAGGGTCCGGAGCACTCCAGCGGACGCAT
>JBGPLR010000230.1:0-5775 GCA_041486545.1 Terriglobia bacterium | reverse complement strand
GCTGGGTGCCGTGCCGACGCAGCAGACGGTCATTGCGGAACGGTTCTTCGATGAAGGCGGTGGCATGCAGCTGGTCGTGCACGCCCCATTTGGCGGGCGCATTAACCGGGCGTGGGGCCTGGCATTGCGCAAGCGCTTTTGCCGGACGTTCGACTTCGAGCTGCAAGCCGCAGCCACCGACGATGGCATCGTCCTGTCGCTGGGCGAGCAACACAGCTTCGCGTTGGACGGGGTCTTCTCCATGGTCCGTCCGGCGACCGTGGAAGTCGATCTGGTACAAGCAGCGTTGGCGGCACCGATGTTCGGAACGCGCTGGCGCTGGGACGCCAACCGCGCCCTGGCCCTCACCCGCTACTGGAACGGCAAAAAAATCCCGCTGCAGATCCAGCGGACGCGCTCCGCGGATTTGCTGGCCAACGTCTTCCCTGACGCCGCCGCCTGCCAGGAAAATGTTGACGGCCCCATCCAAGTGCCCGACCATCCCCTGATCCGCGAGGTCATGAAAGATATTTTCCAGGAAGCCATGGACCTCAACGGTCTCAAGAACGTGCTGCGCCGCATTCGCACCGGCGAGATCAAGTGCATTGCCGTGGACACGCCTGTGCCGTCAGTATTCTCCCATGAGATCCTCAACAGCAACCCCTATACCTTCCTTGACGACGCGCCACTGGAAGAACGCCGTGCCCGTGCTGTCGAGCTGCGCCGCGCCCTGCCCGAAGCTGTGCTCAAGGAAGTCGGCGGCTTGGATCCCGCGGCGATTGAGGAAGTCCGCGCCGATGCCTGGCCCGACGTCCGCGACGCCGACGAACTGGCTGATGCCCTGCACACCTTGATCGCGCTGCCTGAAGATTTCTATCGCGAAGTTTCGCCAATATCTTCGTCAGAGGGAATTGGCGGCTCGGGAGACTCGTATCAGGGCACGGCTTCAGCCGTGCCGTCCGGCGCTCTAGAACATCGGGCTTTAGCCCCTGCGGATGTCCCACTGGTCAGCACGAAATGGCTGCCCTTCTTTGAGCGATTGCGCCAATCCAACCGCGCCACCCGAGCTTGGGTTAGCGACATCCGTGTGGCACAGCCGCCCTTGGCTGTGCACGACACTCATCAAGGTATCTACTTCTGGCTCTCCGCCGAAAAAGCTAAAGCTTTCCGCACCATCTACCCCAACGCTCAATTTGAAACTGAACTCCCGGAAGTCCCTGGCGACGCTCCCACCAAAGACGACGCCCTCAAACACATGCTCACCGGATGGCTCTCCCATCTCGGTCCGGTCACCGCTTCGTCCGTAGCCAGCTTCCTGCGCTTGCCCGCCGCTGAAGTCGAAAACACTTTGCTGCGGATTGAAGCCTCCGGCCTCATCCTGCGCGGCAATTTCGAAAAGCTCGGCACCGATGAGCGTCAATGGTCAGACCGCCGCCTCCTCGCCCGCATTCACCGTCTCACTCTGGGCACGCTGCGCAAGCAGATCGAACCAGTCACCGCCGCCGTTTTCATGCGCTGGCTGCTGCGCTGGCAGCATGTTGCCCCCGGCTCGCAACTGCGCGACGAACGCGGCACGCTGCAAATCCTTCGCCAGCTTCAGGGTTTTGAGATTCCCGCCAGCGCCTGGTAGCGCCAGGTGCTGGCTCGCCGCGTGGGAGATTACGACCCCAAATTCCTCGACAACCTGTGCCTCACTGGCGCCGTGGGCTGGGGACGCTTGTCGCCCCATCCCGCCATGCTGGAAGACTCAGCGGAAGGCAAACGCCGCGTGGTCCCCACCAGCGTTGCGCCCATCACTTTCTTTGTCCGCGACGACGCTGACTGGATGGCCTTGCCCAGCGTCCGATCCGCCCACCAGGAAGCTGACCAGGAAATCAAAGGCCTGAGCCCCACAGCTCGCGAAGTCCTGGAATTTCTGCGCTCGCGCGGCGCATCGTTCTTCGCCGACATTGTCCGCGGCGCGGCCCACCTCAAAGCTGAAGTGGAAACCGGCCTGTGGGAACTGGTCGCCGCCGGCCTGGTCACCGCCGATGGCTTTGATAATTTGCGCTCGCTCATTGATCCCAAGCGTCGCGCCGGCCACGGTAGCGGCAAAACCAACCGCCCTCGCCACAGCACCGGCCGCTGGTCGCTGCTCTACCCGCTGCCTGACGACGAACCCGCCCGCGCCCTGGAATCCGTCGCCAAAATGCTGCTGGACCGCTACGGCGTGGTCTTCCGCGAGCTTCTCGTCCGCGAAAGCATCCTGCCGCGCTGGCGCGATCTGCTCATCACCTTCCGCCGCATGGAAGACCGCGGCGAAATCCGCGGCGGCCGGTTCATCAGCGGCTTCCTCGGCGAACAGTTTGCCTTGCCCATTGCCGTGGAGACCCTGCGCAGTCTCAAGAACCTGCCTTCCAGCGGCGAAGTCATCACCGTTTCGGCGGCCGATCCGCTGAACCTGGCTGGAATCATTGTGCCCGGGGACCGCGTCCCCGCCATCTCCGGCCGCTACGTCAGCTTTAAAGACGGCGTGCTGGTGGAAAATCCGGAGAATGCTCCTCTGAGCATCGCAGGCCGGTCATGAGTTCACCCGATTTGAATTCCAACGCCGAACTCGTGCTGGGCGAAGACTTCTACATGGAAAACGGCAACTGGGTCTTCACGGCAAAGTATCTCCTTCGCCGCGGCTATTGCTGCCGGTCAGGATGCAGGCATTGTCCGTATGGGTATGTTCCTGGTGAAGAAGATTCTGCCGACTGCTAGCTTTCTCTGAAATCTCGACCCTGAGCGGATCCGAAGGGGAGAGATCCCTATAGCTTGCGACACCGCGAAGCTGCACAATTCCCGAATCGTTGGCAGACAAAGAAGTGGATGCCCGGCGCCCACAGGTCCAGCCATGATTTTTTCCCCGAGATGTTCGTGATGGTAGGGATCCCTCGCTGCGCTCGGGATTGAAAGAAGTTGCTATTTGCCAATTGCCATTTGCTAATTGCTTATTCGTACCTCAACGCAATCACCGGATCCAGCCGCGCGGCTTTCATTGCCGGATAAATCCCAAAGAACAATCCCACGCTGCTGGCCACGCCCACGGCAAGCACCACCGCCCACATCGGCACGGACGAGGGGAAGTGCGCCAACTGCATCAGAAAGCTGATCAGCAGGGACAGCAAGACGCCCAATATGCCTCCGATGCCGGTCAGCGTCATGGCCTCGGTGATGAACTGGAAACTGATATCGCGACGGCGTGCGCCGATGGCTTTGCGCACTCCGATCTCGCGTGTGCGCTCGGTGACGGACATGAGCATGATGTTCATCACGCCCACGCCGCCAACCAGAAGCCCCACGGAGACCACGCCGATCACATACTGGAGTATCTTGCTCATGATGTCCGCGAACTGGTTGCCCAGTTCCTCCGCGGTGCTCACGCCAAAGTTGTCCGGCTTGCCCGGCGGTACGCGGCGGCGCAGGCGCAACAGGCTGTGCACCTCATCTTCGGCGATGCTCTTCATGCCAGGCCGCGCCATGGCGATGACGATCCCCTCGTCGTCCTTGGGATAGTGCTTCTTGTAGCTGCGGTAAGGAATGAGCACCTCAACGTCGCCCGCGGCGTTGAGCGTGTTCTTCTTTTTCTCGAAGACCCCAATCACTTTGTAGAGATTGCCGTCCACCAACAGTTGCTGGCCTTCGGCTTTTTCGTCGGGGAAAAGCGCTTTCTCCGCGTCAAAGCCCAGCACCACCACGTCAGCGCGATGGAGGTCTTCCATGTCAGTAAAGAACCGCCCTTCTTTCATGTGCCCGTTGACCACGTCAGCATAGCTTGAGGTAACGCCGCGGAAGAGTATGTTGACCAGTTCATGGCCCTTATTCCGCGCAATGCGAATGGGCTGGCGGCCATCGCCGATATGCGGCAGCGCTTCCACCACAACTTCCTTGATGGCCGGCAGTTCGTCGCGGATGGCCATACCGTCGTCGAAAGTGATAGGTTTCCGCGTCCGCTCGTCCGGACTGAGCCGCCCAAAGTGGATGCCGGGATCAAATTTGAAAATAAAAAGGTTGTCCACGCCAAACTCGTTCAGCGAATCCTGCACGTTCTTCTGCACGCCCAACAAAATAGAGGCCACCACAATGGCCACCATGGTCCCGATCACCACGCCTAGCACCGTAAGGAAGGAGCGCACTTTGTGCGTGCGCACCGTTTCCAGCGCCATCTTCATGTCTTCGAACAGCATGTGGGTATACTTCATGGCTTAAACCTCAAACCTCAATGCTTCAATCGGATTAAGCTTGGAAGCTTTGTACGCTGGATAAACGCCGAAAATCAAACCAATCACTGTGGCCACTGTAACGCCGATAAAGACCCAGCGGATCGGCAATTGCATCGGGAATGGCGTCAAGTGAGTAATGGCAAAAGAAATGATGAAGGCCAGCAGCACCCCGGCCACGCCGCCGATCGCGCACATCACTCCGGCCTCCGTCAGGAACTGCAATAACACGTCGCGGCGCGTGGCGCCCACCGACTTACGCACGCCAATTTCACGCGTGCGCTCAGTTACGCTGGCCAGCATGATGTTCATAATCACAATGCCGCCGATGACCAGAAAAACGAATACCACGGCGACGGAGCCGGTGGCCAGCGTGCCGGTCAAGTTACTCCACAGCTCCATGAGCGCAGACGGTTCCAAAATGCCGAAGTTGTCCTCCTGTTTTGGGCCCAGGTGCCGCCGCGCGCGCATCAGCATGCGGGCTTCGTCTTCTGCCGGCTGCATCAGGTCCGCGGCCAGCGCTTTGACATTGATGTTCATGCTGACATTGGAGCCGTAAACCTTGCGCCAGGTGTGGATGGGCATGTAAACAAAGCTGTCCTGCGACTGGCCAAACGTGGAGCCCAGGGCCTTGGCCACTCCCACAACCTCGTAAGCTTCGCCGTCTATGTAAATCGTCTTGCCCAGCGGGTCGGTGCCTTCAAAAAAGCGCTTGGCCACATCAACGCCGATCATCGTCACGTTGGAGCGATGTTCGTTGTCGGCTTCGGTCACGTAGCGCCCGAACTCCGGCTCCTCCACGTCAATTTCGCCGATGTTGGCCGTCACGCCGCGAACGCTCACGTCTTCAATGGTCTCCGTCTTGTACTTGACCTTGCCGTTGCGGCGCACTTCCAGTCCCACTTCCTGGGCCAGAGTCATGTTGTCGCGAACGTACTCGTAATCTTCCCAGGTCACGTCCCGGTTGGTGCGCTGCAGCTTTACAAACATCTCCGTGCTGGTAATCAAAGGAAAGCGCATCACCAGGAAGACGTTGGAGCCGAAGTTGGCGACCTTGTCCGCCACGTATTTGTTGGTTCCCTCCACCATGGAAACCACAACGATGAGCGTGGAAACGGAAAGGATTACGCCTAGCAGAGTGAGAAAGGACCTCAGTTTGTGTGAGCGCAGGGTCTCCAGCGCGATCAGCGCCGGTTCCTTCAGCGATACTCCTCTTCGCGGTGCTGGGGACATAGGCATGGGATTTTGGCCGAAGTTTTCCCTGGGAGTCAGGACCTCACATATAAGGGACGGACGCGGACCTGGAAAAGTTTCAACTTTATAAAGAATTTATGGCTTATTCGTATCTGAGGGCGATCACCGGGTCCAGGCGCGCAGCCTTCATCGCCGGGTAGATGCCAAAGAACAGGCCCACGCTGCAGGACACAATCACTCCCACCACCACCGCCCAGGCGGGTACCAGCGACGGGAAATTCAAGGCGCGCATCAGGAAGCTGATGCCCAGCGAAATCAGCACGCCGATGATGCCGCCGGCCCCGGTCAGCGTCATGGC
>JBGPLR010000229.1:0-5801 GCA_041486545.1 Terriglobia bacterium | reverse complement strand
GCCGCTGGACTGGCCGACGTTCTGCCAGCCCGTGCCCCCGCCGTTGCTTCCCGTCCTTGCTGAACGCGGCGGCACCCAGCTGAAGACCCCGCGGCCAGCCGTGTTGATCGATTCACGGGAGCAACATCCCTTCGATTTCACCCGCTTTTCCGGGTGGTTTGCCAGCACGGAGAGGCGTGCGCTCAAGCTTGGGGATTATTCCATCGTAGGACTCGAACACGTTTGCGTTGTGGAACGCAAAGGGTTTTCAGATCTGGTTCACTCTTGCACCAGCGACCGCCAGGTATTTGTGCAGCGGCTTCAGCGCATGGCGGGGTATCCTCACCGCCTGCTGGTAATCACTTCTGGGCTGAGCCAGATTAAGTCCAGCTACTTCCAAACCTGGGCCGATCCGAACCGCATTCTGCAGTCCTTGCTGGCCATGCTGGTGGGCCTGCAGGTGCCTTTCGTTTGCACCGACACGCACGAATTGGGGGAAGAGCTGGTGGCATCGTATCTTTACCAGGTTCACCTTTATCATTGGCTGGAGAGCAACGACTATGGGCGGTTTCTCTGTGATCATGATTTGTGAACAGCCGTGATGGCTTTCTTGACGGAAATGCTTCTCAAACCTGACGTCCGGAGCACCTGAACCTCGCGGACGAGACGGGTTTCGTGGGAGCGAGCAGGCCGGATCACACGGTCCATAAAAAGCCACTGACCCTCATACCGACCAATGTTGTAGACTCCAGCGCCATGACCGATCCTGGCTCAAACGACTTGGCGCCTCTTGCTGAGTACACAACCCTGGGAAGGGCCTTCGAAATCTATCTGCAACGGCGCCACCTGCAGTTAAAACCTCGCACGATTGAAAACTACCGGTTTCACTTCCGGTATCTAGTGAAATTCTTCGGTACAGAGAGACCCCTTTCATCGCTGCACGAGGGGCATTTTCGTGACTACCAGAAATGGCGATGCACGGAAGGTGAGGGCCGCGGCAGGGCCGGCGCGTCCTGCATCAACCACGAGCTCAATGCTCTCGCGCAGGTCCTGGCCCTGGCCGACCTCTGGCATCCCATCAGCAAGTACTACGAGCGCTTGCCCGAATCGAACTGGCTGCCGCCCCGAGTGTTGACCACAGAAGAAGAGGAGCGCTTCTTCCGTTTCGCGTCGCAACGGCCGGTTTGGAAGACCGCCTGCTACGCGTCCTTGCTCACCGCCAATACAACGATTTCAGGATGTGAGCTCCGCTCGCTCCGGCTCACGCATCTCCGTTTGCGGGAAAATCCGCCCGTGATCCAGGTTGCGGAGCCAGTGAAAAACCAGCACAGGATCAGAGGTGTCCCGCTCAACGACGTCGCCCTGCGCGCCGCTCAGGAGCTCTTGAAAGTGGCCAAAGAACACGGGTCCTGCGAGCCCCATCACTACCTGATTGCGTATCGGGTCAAGAGGGGACTGTATGATCCCGAACGGCCGGCGAGTTCCTGCTTCATTCGCACGGCGTTCAAGAGAATTGCGCGGGCAGCCGGGCTGCCCTGGGTGACGCCTACCTGCTTTCGGCACCAGGCCATTACGAAATTGTTGGAGCGCGGCGCCCCCGACGAGACGGTGCGGGCCATTGCCGGGCACGTATCCGAGAAGGCCATTCGCTACTACAGTCACATCCGGATTGAAGCAAAAAAGGTTGCCGTGGACCGCTTGGTGGCAATGCCTGCGGAACGAGATAAAGCAAGGAGGACGCCAGGAAAGAGTTCTTTCCCAATGCTCGCAGAAGTTAAAGCAAACGCGAAACGTCTGGGCATTCCGGTTGATGCCGCTCTGGAGCTTTTGCTGGCATACGAGCGGAGCAAAGTGTCGGATTCGTAGAGGGCCGGAGAAAACCGAAAAGCGAAGCAAGAGGTTCGGGGCTGCACTCTTTCGCGTTAAAATATCAGGAGGACCCCGTAGCTCAGTTGGACCAGAGCATCTGCCTTCTAAGCAGAGGGTCGCAGGTTCGAATCCTGCCGGGGTCGCCATCATCTCTTTTGGATTCAAGCTCTCAGCTTGATATCACTGCCCTGTTTGATAACTGCAAATTCTGGAATGGGCCCGGAACTATCCCTCAGCGGGGGCACATACACTTGCGATGCTGCCTCCTAGAGAACGGTATACCGCATAGATTTGTAAATATTTGATTGCCCGTCGATTCGAGAGAGAGTCATGCGAACCAGAGGTCAAAGCCCCTGGCGCTTCCGTTTGCCCCAAGTAGTATTCATTCCCTCGGTGATTCGTTTCCGCGCCGCGGCTGAAAGCCGGCGCCGACCTCTCCGACCGTTGCCGGACCGCGCGCCCGCACGTAATTCGCGGCCCCTGATGCCCTTGAACGCTGCAATGGCCGTTGAGAGTCTGTCTCGTTCGGCTTCCAGTTCCGCAACTATTTCTTGTGTATCCAAGGGGTTCTCCTTCGGGGTTGGGGCAAGATTGTAACAGGCGGCTACGGGAGTCGCGAGCGTGGCGACAGTCAGATCCAATCCCCGGGCATCACTCACAGAGTTGTCCTTCGTTGTTCCATTCTTGGGAAAAAACCTCTACACCCAAACAGATCTTTCCGCCCTCACTAGTCTCTTTTTTCCACAGCAACTGACATCTGGACAGGGGGCCGCTGATTGAATGCTTAGACGCCCTTCGTGTGCATCCAGTGTGGCAACCGGGACTACGTCTGGCAGGGGCAAGATCGCGGTTGGGGAAGTTGCTGGACAATAAGTGACCAGGGCTTTGACGCGCCACAAGGCAGCAGCACGGGGCCGGTCCAATGAAGGTGGGTGGCTGCGACTGATGTTTAAAGCAAGATAGTGTTCACGCTCAAACAGATACAGTAAACTTTTGATTGTGAAAGTTATTGAACTGTCAAAAGTCCTTTTCCACGACCCCGCTGAATTCGTTGGCCGCTGCGCTACTTTCCTAGAAGCGCACGCCAACCGGATGAGACGGCCCGCTGAACTGCTCGCGATGAACCCGGAGATATTTGTGCGACGGCTATCTGATTCGGTTGGTGTCTCGATTGACACTTTCCTTCAAGAAGATGGCCTTCAGGCAATTAAGGCGCAAGTAAGTTCAGCGCAAAGCAATTGGGCTCAGGGTGTCCAAAGTTTTCATGATGGAACGTTCTCGTTGGCTGCCATATGCTATGCAGTCTGTCGCGCACGCAGGCCACTAATCGTGCTGGAGACGGGCGTCGGCAACGGAGTGACAACTTCCTTTATTCTTCAAGCGCTGGCACTAAACTGCGCGGGTGAACTGTGGAGCATTGATCTCCCGCCGCTTGGTTCATTCAAGAGCGGGGGATTGGTGCCGGATAATTTGAAGTCACGTTGGAATTATGTTCGAGGCCGAACGCGAGCGAAGCTCCCCGAAATAGTCAAGAAGCTCCAATCGATTGACGTTTTTGTGCATGACAGCCTGCATACCTACCGCAACATGCTTTTCGAGTTTAGGACCGTGTGGCCAGCGCTCAGTGCGCGAGGCGTGCTCATTTCCGATGACATATCTATGAATTGTGCTTTTGAAGATTTCTTCCGCTCAAAGGGCGCATTCTTCGCAAGGCGGGAGCACTTCGGTGCAGCCGTGGCTAATTGAATGTGCCGGAGAAGCCACATTAATGGGTGTGGTGTTTTGCAATGGTTTGACCGAATTTACCTTTGATGGTAGGTCGGAGTGATTTGGAGCAACTGTTCCCAGGCGTCGAGATTATAGAAGAGCGGTTCTGCGGAATCACGAAAAGCCTGATAGCGGCGTCCAGGCCTTGAGCGTGCCGAGACAATTGCACTAATCACTGAACAACGCTGCCTGGCCGGGGGAACAACCGGATCAGTTCCCATACCAACTGAGCCGCCGTGGTGGTCGGCTCCAGCAAGACACAGATTCTGCCAGAGTCCGCCACGATATCTGTCGCCAGGACACCTCATGCGCAATCACGAGCGCATCAATATCTTCTGTATCGCACAAGTGCTGGACTTCCGATTCGGATAGCGCCTCCCAGACGCGGAACCCTGCAAGCATCAGTTCATCGCTCATCCTGGACGGCGCCGACGTTGTCAGATAGATGATGCCGGTCTGTTTCATGCCCGCATACTGCATTCCCGGCGTTTTTTCGCGAACGCCCCCTAGAACAAGCTCGGCCTCGCCGAACTCCCCAGCAATGAGGTATTCATGTTCACAATCGTGTGCGTGCCTTCGTGGCCGCCAAATGCGAACAACAGATACACCATCGGGAATCCGCCGGCTCGCAGATTCACTCCTGCAGCATAGCTGTGGTTCCAGTGATTACTGCCCAGGTCGCCGCGCAGCAGCGCCACTTTGCCCTGGTCGGCGCGCAGCGTAATTCCCAGAGGCCACTTGCCGATCGAGTGATCGAAGTTTTCCTGGAACAGAAGAACGTTCGGCGCGCGGAAGCGGTAGTCCTGATAGCTGCTCAGCGAGCTGCTTCCGTTGATGTCCGACCCACCCAGCGTCGGCTGGAAATAGAACGGCACAACGTTCGTCCCGGGCGTCATGGAAAGGGAAGTAAACATTCGCAGTCCCAGCGTTCCTTGCAGGCTGCGGCTGCTCGCCTTCGGGCATGGCGAGTGATCGTCAGATGGATCCACGCGGCAGTCGTTCGGATCGTTCGTGTCCCGGCCCACATAAAGGTTCGTGTGATAGAACGAAATCTCCTGGTAGAGATCAAACGTCAATCGCTGAAACGAAAATCCCGACCCCGAAGTATCGATAAACGGCCGGTAAGCCACGTCGTAATTGAAGTGCACAAGATTGTTGGGCGTCGAAGGCCGCATTCTCACTCCCGCGCCCAATTGCAGGAAGAATGGCTGGTTCGTCAGGCCCGGTGCGGTCGCCGGAGTATAGAGAACTTCAATCGAGGGCGACGGCTGCCCCGTGCTCCGGCGGATATCCACCGAGCGCCCGTTGATCTCGCCGTAAATACCCATGTTCAGCTTCTCGTAGATCGGCTGGATCACGCTGCCTCCGAAAACGTGCTCCGTCATGCCGAAAAACGACCGCGCTGCTGGCGTCGTGCCGGGGCCTTCGCCAAAGAACGTCAGCTTGCTGAGCGAAATGGACTGCGCGTAAAGGTTGTAGACCGGCCTCTCGCTGTAAGCCTGGATATCGCCGCTGTTCGCGGGGACTCCCATCGTCGAGTCCGACTTCGTCAGGTGGGTGTCCACGAACTTAACGTAAACACCGGCACGCCACGATCCGCTGCTCGACCCGATCGCGTCCGCGCTCCACGACGAGCTCCAGTTGTCGGTGTCCTTGTGGCCGACGTAGGCCAGCCCGGCGCCGAAGCCGTTCTGCGGCGCTATGCTCCCCACTGCGATATGCAACGGCTGTCCCGTGAACAGCACCTCGACGCAACCTACGATGTGCTTGGGACAGTTCTTCTTGAACTTGCCGGTCTCCGTCGCCGGGTCTTGCTCCTCAGCGTTTTTGGTAGGCGAAACAGGAGTTGGAGTTGGTTGCTGCGCCCAAAGGCTTGCCGACAACAACAGGAACGCGATCATGAATCGACGCACAGACTTCTCCTTACTTGCGCGACCTAGGCTTCTTTGCGGTTGATTTCGTCTTTTTCGATTTGCCGCCGGCCGCCTTCTTGCCCGCGGTCTTTCTGCCGGAAGCTTTGCTGGTCTTCTTCGCTGGCTTCTTTGTCTTGGATTTCTTTGCCGCCGGTTTGCCGTGTTTGTGCAGCAGCGCCGTGACCTTTTGTATGTACTCACTGGCCTGCCGCTCGGTAAGCATTTCGTTGATGTTGATATTGGTGCGCGCTTTCGGCGGCACTACGATGTGCT
>JBGPLR010000228.1:0-5817 GCA_041486545.1 Terriglobia bacterium | reverse complement strand
TGGCCGCGAATGAACGCGAAGCTTCGCGAATCAGCTTTCCTTCAAATTCGTGCTCGTCCGCGTGTGTTCGCGGCCGTGCACTCTTCCATTCGATAGGGTTCCCTCGCTACCGCTCGGGATGAAGACAGGAGAGAGCCACCGCCACCGCGGCAATCGCTGCGGTCTCGGCCCGCAGAATCGTCTCGCCCAACGACGCAGACTTCCATCCACCCTCGCGGAACAGCGCCAACTCTTCTTCCGTCCAGCCGCCTTCCGGGCCAAAGGCCAGCGACAACGGCGGCTTGGCTCCGGCCAGCGCGGCTTTGAGAGAAACGCTGTCTTCCATCTCCGACAGCACGATGCGGCAGCCCTGGACATCCGTCACAGCCTTCTTCAGCGCAACCGGATCGGCGATCTCCGGCGCTGCCACCCGGCGCGACTGCTGCGCGGCCTCGTGGGCAATCTTGCGCCAGCGCTCCACGCGCTTCTCCGCGGACTTGGCAAAGTGAGCTTCCGTGCGCCGCGCAATCACCGGCACTATCCTGGCCACGCCCAACTCGGTGAGCTTTTCCAGCGCCCACTCCAGGCGGTCGAATTTGAAAATGGAAAGATAAACGGTGATGCCAGGAAGCGCGGCGGGGGCAATCGCTGCACCCAGTTCAAACTCCACCTGTTGCGCCGACGCAGAAACCACTTTTCCCATGCGCAGCGCGCCCTCGGCAGCAATCTCAAATTCCTGGCCGGCCTTCACGCGCAGCACGCGAAACAGATGGTCAGCATTGTCGCCGAGCAGGTATGCGCGGTCACCCGCCACGCGGTCGGCAATCCAGCGGCGGCGGGTCATAAGCAGGACGCGATCACAGGGGGACTGATGAGCATGGCCGCTTATCCAAAGATCTCTTTCATCTTCTCCAGCAGGCTGCGCGGTTCTGGTTTGTTGTCCACGGAGAAGCTATGGCCCAGCTCTTCCAGCAGCTCGCGCTGCCGTTTGGTCAGCTTGGCGGGGGTCTGTATCCGGATCCTGACGAACAGGTCGCCCTTGCCCGGACTCTGCACCGCGGGCAGCCCTTTGCCGCGAAGCCGGAACACCGTGCCCGATTGCGTTCCTTCCGGAACTTTGAGCTTGTGCTCTCCGCTCAGCAGGGGAATCATGATTTCCGTTCCCAGCGCGGCCTGCGCAAACGAAATAGGCACGGAGCAGTGCAGGTCCTGGCCGTCGCGCTCGAACGTTGCGTGGGGCTTCACCTGCAATACCACGTAGAGATCGCCGGACAACGAGCCGCCTGGACCCGTGTCACCCTGCCCGGGATAGCGTATGCGCATGCCGTCTTCCACGCCCGCCGGCACCGCCACGTCCACCGTGTGCTCGCGCATCAAGCGCGTCTCGCCCTTGCACTTGGCGCAAGGATCCGTGATCACCCGGCCTTGTCCCTGGCACGTCGGACACGGGCGCGCAACGCTGAAGATCCCCTGCTGGTAGCGGACCTGCCCGCGGCCTGCGCAGGTGGAGCAGACAGAGGGGCCCTTTCCCGCCGAACCTGTGCCCCGGCAGTGCTCGCACATTTCATAGCGGCGGACTTTGACCTGGGTCTTCTTGCCGAAGGCGGCTTCTTCAAAGGTCAGCGTGAGGTCCGCGCGCGCGTCACCGCCGCGCTGCGCCCGTCCGCGACGGCCGCCTCCACCACCAACGTTCACGCCAAAGAAATCGCTGAACAGGTCGCCAAAAATGTCGCTGAAATCGGTAAAGTTGGAAGGATCAAACCCGCCAAACCCGCCGCTTCCGCCATTCACGCCGGCATGGCCGAACTGGTCATAGCGCTGGCGCTTCTCGCCGTCAATCAGCACGCTGTAGGCTTCCGTGCATTCCTTGAACTTCTCTTCCGCACCGGCGTCCTCGGGATTGCGGTCCGGATGGAACTGCATGGCCAGCTTGCGGTATGAGCTTTTGATCTCCTGCTCGCTGGCCGTGCGGGCCACGCCCAGGATTTCGTAGTAATCGCGTTTTGCTTGTGTCGCCAAAGTTGTCCTAGTCCCTGCGTTGGATGCATTCGTTACTTGAAGAGTTTCAGAAGGTCGAAGATCGCGTCCAGCCAGCCGCCTGTGCGCCGGTTTCTGTGGCGACGTTGCTGGTTCTCCATGAAAGCCTTCACCTCAGGGTTCTTCTTTTCAAATTCTTCATCTTCTTCCCGCTCTTTAGACTGTAGTTGAACGTCGTAGCTGGCGCGTCTCGCCGGATCGCGCAGCACGTCATAGGCTGCTTCCACTTCCGCCAGTTCTTCCGGCGCGTCTTCTACTTCTGAAGCGCGGAGTTCGTTCACCCGCCGGATGTAGGTCTTCTCAATCTCCTGCGGGCTGGCGCTGGGCTTTACCCCCAGGTCAGAGTAATAATCGGGCAGTTCGGCCATAGTGTTCTCCTCGTGTTCTCCTCAACCACACAGGGGCCCCACCTTCTCCCTCCACGCGCGCAGTGGGCCCGGCTTGCGCGGCGATCAGCGCTGCTTCAGGCGCAAAACAATCCTTGCTGGAAGTCACTGCCGCCGGCGGTGTGGAGCGAAGTGACAAGACTATTTGTTTTTCGCCACCCGCACCATCGCCGGACGCAGCAAACGCTCTTTGATGCGATATCCCGGCTGCAACTCTTCCAGCACATGATGGTCCGGCACTTCGTTGCTCTCCACGATTTCAATCGCATCGTGCACTCGTGGATCAAACGGTTCGCCTTGCGCCGGAACGCGCTGCACGTTCAGCTTCTGCAGAACGTCATGCATCTGCTTGTAGATCATCTCCACACCTTTGCGGAAGTCCTCCGGATGGGCATCAGCATTCTTGATGGCCAGCCCAAAGCTGTCAATCACCGGAAGGATGGCGCGCGCCGCGTCAGCGACGGCGTATTCGCGAAAGTCCGCGCTCTCTCTGGCCGCGCGTTTGCGATAGTTATCGAACTCGGCTTGCAGCCGCGCCAGACGGTCCAGCAGCGCGTCACGCTCGGCCCGAAGCTTTTCCAGTTCGGAATCCGCCGTAAGCTGCCCGGCCACGGCTTGTCCGCCGCCGGTCTTACCTGATTTTTCTTCAAACCCATCGGACGGGTCGGCAACAGGAAGATCAGCCACGGGAATCCCCGCGCCAGGAAGGTCCTGCTCCAGCTCTTCCTTCGGCCGGCCGGTGACGGGCATTTCTGCTTGTCCCTTAGACGTGCTCATTTCGCTTGAACCTGGTTTTCTGATTGGAATCTTTTTCACACGTTCTCATTCAGCAGCTTGTCAAAAAGCTGCGCGATATAGGAGACCGCGGTGATGGTGTGCTGGTAGTCCATGCGCGTTGGTCCGATCACCGCCAGCGACCCGCGCATCTCTTCTCCCACGCGCGCCGGCGCGCCGATCAGGACAAAGTTGCGCATCTCGGGTACCGCTTCTTCCAGCCCGATCACCACCCGCACCGCTTCCTGCCGCGTATCCAGATAGGCTCCCAGCAGTTCAGCCACGCGCTCTTTCTCTTCCAGGGTCTTCAGCAGCTCGCGCAGGTGCTCGCGGTCCTCGTCTTTGGCCACCAGGTTGGCGACGCCTTCCACAAAAACGTTGCGTGAAGGTTCTTCCTCCGTGAGCGCGCCGCTCTTGGTCAGCTCTTTCAGGCTCTGCATCAGGCGGTCATATTCGCTGCGCTCCTGCGCGATGCGCCGGGCCAGCTCGGCTTTCACCTTGTCCACCGTCCAGCCGCGGAAGTTTTCATTGATGTAATTGGCCGCGGTGTCCAGGTCAGTCTGCGGCAGATCGCGATCCAGGCGCATCATGCGGTCGCGCACTACGCCGGAATTGGTTACCACCACCGCCAGGACTTTCTGCGTCCCCTGCCGGGAAAAATAAACGTGGTCCAGCGCATTGCGCGGCCCGGTGGTGGCGATGGCCACGCCCACACCGCTGGACACCAGAGACAGCACGTGCGACGTCCGCTCCAGGAACTGCTGTATGTCCACCGTACCCTGCAGGTTTTCGGAAATCAGGTTCTGGTCCGCAGGCGAAATCAGCGTCTGGCCGGACAACTGGTCCACGTAATAGCGATACGCCTGCGCCGTCGGCACGCGGCCCGCGGAGGTGTGCGGCTGCTCCAGAAATCCGGAGTCCACCAGGTCGGCCATGACGTTGCGGATGGTGGCCGGACTCAGTCCGTCCCGGTTCTGGCGCGACAGCGTGCGCGAACCCACCGGTTCACCCGTTGATATATAGGTTTCAACGATGGCCGTCAGGATCTCGCGTTCGCGATGGCCAATTTGACCTGGGTTCGGCATGTTCTACTGCTAACCTACTTATTTTCTTATATTTGCATGAAAGCTGATGCGTTTCTGCTTGCTTAGATTGTGGAATATTAGTGAGTTGTTGTCAAGATAGCACTTGAAGGGGGAGAGTGCTAAAGCTCCAGACCAATAGCCATTAGCAGATACCCGTTTGGCACCGCGAGACTGCAGGGCAAGGGCCGTCAAAAAAGCCCGTCAGGTTCTTCGTCCTTTTGCGGCGCCGCTAGGATTTTCAGGGGCGACCTAGCCATGTTCTGACAGCGCTCCACAACGCCGTTTCGAAAATAGACACGGGACCGCCCATAGCGCCACTCTTTCTCGCTGGACCAGTCCGGCACGCCCTGTATGCGATAGACGTCCGCCTTGCTGGACCCCACGGAGAAATACTCTGGCTGTGGCGCCGTGACCGTGGCTTGCGTCGCAGTGCCACCGGCCGAGGGGCCAAGGTTGTTTTCCAGAGCAACCGCCTGAGAAACATTCGCGCCAGGCGGCGGTGGCGAAGGCGGGTTGTGACTGCTGGAACCAGTGGTGAAGCGGGCAAGATTGGCGACGACAATCGCGATCCATATCCACGCGAACTTGTTTCCGCGAGACGCCCCCACCGGGCGGTACTGGTAATTGCCTTCATAGGGATCAGCGACGGGAGGGCGATACTCCCTGCGACGCTGGTACTCACGCCATTGCGCGGTGGCTCCACTGGGATACGGCGTTTGCTGCCAATAAATGTCGGTTTCGCCCGGCCTGTAGTCCTTTAGAAACGAGTAGGCCTCATTGATCTCCTTCAGCTTCTCCTGGGCAAGCGCTTGCTTCCGCGCGTTCTGTTGAAAGCGGTCAGGATGCCACTCTTTGACAAGGCGAAGATACGCGCGGCGCAGGTCTGGGGCGGAAGCGCCGGCCTGCAAGCCAAGCGCGCGATAGTAGGCGAGGGGGCTTTTGCGATTTCGCATCTGCGGCCTCAACAACAAATGGCGGTCGCGCCAAGGGGTATGGCTTGATTATGCCACAGGTTGGCTCGCAATTCGCCTGCCGCAAGGACCCGAAAGTTGAGACACCAAAGTGGCCCCAGGACTTCGCCACGAGCCTATCGCCCAAGGCCGCGCACGCAGTTTCTTGTCCACTTGACGCTGTTCGCAGACGCTCTTCCCCATGTGAAAGGAAGCCGAGAAGCATCAAAACCTTCCGGCCAGGAAGCACAGGCTAACGGCCAAGAGCTGATGGCTAAAGGCTGGTTTTAGTGAACCTGCAGCACGTCGCCCGGAGCGTTCTTTTTGACCTCGGCCACGCGCTGCACCACCTGTTGCGCAAACTCAAACAGGGACTTCGCGTAGGGCGTGGATTCTTCCAGCACCGCGGGTTTGCCGCTGTCGCCGCCTTTGCGGATGTCGGGATCGAGCGCAATGGTCCCCAGGAAGGGCACGCCGAACTGTGTCGCCGTCCGCGCTACGCCGCCCTTGGAGAAAATATCAATCTCCTGGTGGCAGTGCGGGCACAGGAAGTTGCTCATGTTTTCCACGATGCCCAGCAGGTCCACCCGCGCGGTGCGGAACATC
>JBGPLR010000227.1:0-5821 GCA_041486545.1 Terriglobia bacterium | reverse complement strand
TGGGCGGCGACTCGCGCAAGTACGTGAGCACGTACTCCCCCGGCTACTCTGATCTGGACCAGTACGGACGCTGGGACTCCGACAACCAATACGGACAGGTTTGGTATCCCTCAACGGTGGCCGTGGACTGGGCGCCGTATCGCTACGGACGCTGGGTCTGGGTGCAGCCGTGGGGCTGGACCTGGGTAGCGGAAGAGCCCTGGGGCTTCACGCCGTTCCACTATGGCCGCTGGGTATTCATACGCTCGCGCTGGGCATGGTGCCCCGGCCCGGTGGCGGTGCGTCCGGTCTACGCGCCGGCGCTGGTAGCTTTCGTGGGCGGACCGCGCGCCGGCATCTCGGTGTGGTTCCCGCTGGGGCCCAGAGACCCGTACTTCCCCTCGTATCGCCACAGTGACAGGTACCTGCGGGAGGTGAACGTCACCAATGTCACGGTGAGAAACGTCACCGTCATCAACAACTACATCAATGTGCGAGACAGGGACAGGGGGGAAGTCCGCTATCAATACCAGCGGGTGGCGCCGACCGCGGTTTCCACGGAAGCCTTCCGCAGCGCGCGGCCGGTGCACCGGGAACTGGTGCGCCTGAACGCGGACGAAATTGGACGGACAAGAGTCATTACTCAGGTTGAAGTAAAGCCCGATGCCCGCGCCATTCACGGGGGCACGCAGCAGACGCGTCCGCCAGTACAAGCTGAACGGCCAAAGTTCGAGCAAGGCAAACCGGGTGGAGTCATTCGTCCCGGAACACAGCCCGGCGTCGCAAGACCCGGAACACAGCCCGGCGTCGCAAGACCAGGCACGCAACTGCCCGCACCGCAGCAACCTGCGCAAGACACTCGCGGGGGACGCGGAAGGGATGCTGGCAGAACTCAGCCAGGCGCAGCACAACCTACACGGACTCCTCCGGCTGCGGGCCAGCCAGGAGAAGCCGGTGGTCGCAGGGCGCCTGATGCCGGCAGGCCTGTTGCTACACCGCCTCCAGGACAGCCTTTGTCTGGAGGAGGGCTCAAGGTTCCGGCAACCCAGCCGCCGGCAACGCAGCAACCTGCTGCACAACAGCCGACGCCGGGCAATCGTGACGCGGGTCGCGGACGGGATGCCGGCGGAACTCAGCCGGGCGTGCCTACGCGGACTCCGCCTCCGGCCGCAGGCCAGCCAGGAGAAGCCGGTGGTCGCAGGGCGCCTGACACCGGAAGGCCTGTTGCTACGCCGCCTCCAGGACAACCTTTGTCTGGAGGAGGGCACCAGGTTCCGGCAACCCAGCCGCCTGCAACGCAGCAGCCTGCAGTGCAACAGCCGACGCCGGGCAATCGTGACGCGGGTCGCGGACGGGATGCCGGCGGAACTCAGCCGGGCGCGCCTACGCGGACTCCACCTCCGGCCGCAGGCCAGCCAGGAGCAGCGGTTGATCGCAGAACACCTGACACTGGCAACAGACCCGTTACCCCAGCGCCGCAACAGCCTGCAGTAACGCGGCCGACTGTGGCGCCTACGCGGACTCCGCCTCCATCGACGGGGCAGCCGGGAGAAGCGGTGGATCGCAGGGCGCCTGACAGGGGGAACAGACCGGTAGCCACTCCGCCGCCGTCACAACCTCTGTCCGGCAGCGAGCGCCAGGTTCCGGCGGCACGCAACCCTCCGCCCGCCGCGCAGCAGCCTGCGCAGGAGCGGCGCCCCACGGTGACTAACACTCCGCCGCCGCAGGAGCGGCGTCCTACGGTGACCAACACTCCGCCGCCGCAGGAGCGGCGTCCTACAGTGACTAACACTCCGCCGCCGCAGGAGCGACGTCCTACAGTGACTAACACTCCGCCGCCGGCGCAGAGGCCGGCAGTTGAGCAAAGGCAGTCGGAGCAAAGGCAGCCGGAGCAAAGACAGCCAGCGCAGGCGCAACCTGCGGGCCCTCCACGTGATCGTGAAGCCGCTCCGCGTCAGCAGCCACCTCCGGCCCAGGCCCCGGCGCAAGCCGCTCCCAAACCGACTCCGACGCCGGACAAGAAAGACAACAAAGACAAGAAGGATGACAAGGACAAGAAAAACTAAGCGCGACGAATTGCGTTCCGGGTGGCCCGGCGAGTTGCCGGGCTATCTTTTGGGAAGCGTACGGGGTCAGGCGGCGTGGAGAAACCAGTTCTCAACCACGGTGCGGCGGCAGAACGATGGTTTGGTCAGCAGCCAGCGGGCAATTGCCTTCCGCAGACCGGATGGAAGGCGGCGTCCTAGAGATTGCAGGATTCCGCCGGACGCGCCAAAGCGCTGGGCGAGGAGCGCGGGATACTTTTGCAGGCGGTCCAGGGAATAATTGCCGGCGGCAGACTGGACGACACCGGCGGCGATCAGCCCGGATTCGACCGCGGGCCAGATGCCTTCGCCACTTTGCGGGAAAGCCAGACCGGCGGAGTCGCCAATGAGCAGGACTTGGTCGCCGACAATTTTGCGCGGGGTATAGCCGGACACCAGATACGCGTGGCCGGAAAGCCGCCCCGGCAGGTCGAACGGGACTTTGCCGCTAACGCGCAGGAATTCCAGGAAGCGGGCCACGTGCTCCGGCAGCGCGCGCTGGTCCAGCCGGCCCAGTCCGATATTCAACAGGTTGCCTTTGCGGAAACACCAGCCGTAACCTTTGAGGTCTTCACAGAAATAAAGTTCGGGGGTTTCTCCCTGCACGCGGCATTGCGCCGCTTGGCCGGGCGACATGGCAAATTCAATTTCCTGGGCGACCACCGGCTCTTCGTTGTTCCCGTTCTGGCTCGCGTCGTGGCTGCCGTTGGTGTTGCCATTGCGGGTGTTGTTGAGGGAGCGGGCGATGGGACAGAAATGTCCGCCGGCCCCGATGAGCATGCGCGCACGAATCTCTCCGTTGATGAGCCAGGCATCGCCAACACCGTCGTTTTTCACACGTTCTATGCTGGTGATGGGGACGCCTTCGCGCACTTGCGCGCCGCAACGGCGCAGCAGATATTCGTCAAATTCGCGGCGCTGGATGCCATAGCTGACGATGTTGGGGAACGTCACGTCAACTTCGCGGCGACCCATGCTGCTGATGCGGAAGCCGGTGATGGGCTGCATGGTCCGGCCGGGGGCGTAGTCGCGGGGATCAATGGCCAGGGCGCGCAGGACTTCCGGAGTGATCCAACCGCCGCAGACTTTGTTGCGGGGAAACCTGGCCTTATCCAGGACAAGCACATTCAGTCCGCCGGAGCGAAGGGCCCAGGCGCACGATGATCCTGCAGGTCCGCCGCCGGCGATCAGGACATCGCATGAATCCATTTTTTCTCCTGCGGGTTCTGCTGCGCTGAAGGACCGGCGAGGTTGTCATGGAGGCCGGCCCACGTCCAGGGCTGGGCGGAGCATTTGTTCCCAACAAAAACGATTTGAAGCAACTGCAGGCTGCCCACACGGAACGCGGCAATGGACCCGGCCAGGTACAGACGCCAGGCGCGGGCAAAGTTTGGTCCAAAGCGCTCCGCCACGGCCGGGTAGGACTGCTCAAACCGGCTGAGCCAGTGCTCCAGGGTCTTGGCGTAATGGGCGCGCAAATTCTCCACGTGCAGCACGCTGTAATCCTGAGGCTCCAGCACGCTCATGGCTTCCTGCAAGCTGGGCGCATAGGCGCCGGGGAAGATGCGTTTGCGGATCCAAACGTTGAAGGGGCGAGGATAATTTCTGCCGATGAAATGCAGCAAGCCGCGGCCGGTGTCGCCGATGGTGCGGTGAATCACGCGCCCCAGTTCACCATAGTTCTTCACGCCCAGATGCTCCAGCATTCCCACCGAGGCAAAAACATCAAAGCGCCCGCTGATGTTGCGGAAGTCGTCTTCAATGAACTCAACGCGGGACGCCAGCCCTTCTTTCCCTGCCCGCTCGCGCGCGAACGCAATCTGTTCGTGAGAGATGTTGAAGGCCTTTACGCGAACGCCGTAATGCCTGGCCATGTGCAGGGCCAGGGCGCCCCATCCGCAGCCGGCTTCGACCACGGTTTCTTCGGGCCGCAACGCGAGCTTGCGGCATACCAGGTCCATTTTGGCAGCCTGGGCTTCTTCCAAGGTTGCGTCGGGCTGGGGAAAATAAGCGCAGGTATAGACCATCTGGCGGTCCAGCCAGAGCCGGTAAAAATCGTTGGACAGATCGTAATGATGATGAATGTTGCGTCGCGAACCGCGCAAGGTATTGGCCTGCACCCAATCCAGCCAGCGCGAAACCAGACCCACGCTTCGCTTCGGGGCGTGATAGAGGTTTTCCAGAAGACGGACCAGGTCGCCTTCAACGTCAATCTGGCCTTCACTGTAAGCGTCGCCAAAGCCAATATCGGGATTCAAGGCGATGGCTGCCAGCGCTTTCTTGCGGCGAACCACAATGGCCGGACGCAGCGGTTCCACATGCGCCTGTTTTTCTACCGGACCATCGTCACCCAAACGCACGGGAACGTCTCCCGCAAGCTTTTGGACAACGCGCAGCAGATGGCGATTGAACCATGACTGGCGGGGAGCGGGGACGGACAACTGGCTGGGCGATGTCTGGCTAAATCGGGGCTGGTTGAATCTGGAGCCTGAAGTTCCCATGGTCTAAACCTCTCCGTTTTCTTTGAGAGCGGACTTGGGCACCACCAGGCACGGCCTGCCGATGAAACTCGCCGGGCGGCGAGGTCATGGGCGAACCAGCGGCCTGGGAAAGTCATTCTGCTCCAAGATCATCCCTTGCGGCAAGGGTAATTGCGGTGATCGCCATCACATGCCGGGGCGGGAATGGGGGGCAAGTCACCCGCAGGCGACCCAGAAATAAGGCAGGTCGGCGGGAACGGCATTCGGCGCTGGCGGAGTTGCCGATTACGGGGCTTAGAGTGCCCGGCAGGCGCTTGGGGAGAGATTAGTCAGGTGTAATAGCGAGTTGGGGGGCGGGACGCGAACGGCCACGCCGGTTAGCGTAGCCGTGCTTATCGCCGCCGGACCCCGGACTTGCCGGAAGGAGCTAACTGCTGCCGCAGCCGGAACCCGGCGGTTTCCACCTAGGAGAAACATCCCTCTGATTAAGAATGGGCCGGCGGAAATTTCTTGCAGGGATTTTTGCACTATATGCCCTGGTTCCAGGACGGGGGCCCACGAGGCAGCAGCACCAAGCGGTTGAGCGACCAATCCTGCTCCCACCTTTCAGGGCCACGCCGGAACGACCGCACTTTAGACCAAACTAGGGTTGGGGCCCGCATGCCAGAGACACGCGGGCCCAATGACCGTCCTCACTTGGTAGTAGTCAGAAACACGTCAAAAGCCCATCGTCCTGCCTCTGACGTGCCGTCATTCGGGCCGGGATTAACTTTAGCCCTAAAGCGGAACACGTTCCCAAATTGATCCACCCGCCGGGATTCGTTGTACCTGAGACTTAGTGAATAAATGCCCAACTCCGGCAGAGTATGGAGTTCATTGGGCTGCGATATGCCGTCATGATTCTCGTCGATCCAAATCACCAAATGTGTGAAAACGGCATCATGCTCATCGATGATTCCGTCCCCATTGCCTCCGTTCTCGGCCTTGTCAAATTCAGCGAGCGCCAAGAACCCGTTAGGAGCAGGTGATTTTGGCTGCGGGGTGAAGTTGCCAAAGAGTTCCGTGCCATTGTCAATGGTACCGTTGTGATTTCGATCCAAAGCAAGGAAACCATTGCCAGAACTCGCTGATGTCCAGGCAATCTGGATCGGACGGCCGTCACCGGTAATGTCAAACCGTACTCCGGCTGCTGCGGAGGTAAGTTGGAACCCTTCACCTCTTGTGTCGACGTTGATTGGTCTGCATTGGGGCGGCTCAGATCGGGTGTCTGGTTTATTG
>JBGPLR010000226.1:0-5834 GCA_041486545.1 Terriglobia bacterium | reverse complement strand
GGTGAAACGGGCGTACCGCGATGCGACAGTGCAGATGGAAGTGGACGCGCCGGAGTCACTGGCCAGGGTGCTGGATGCCTACGTGGTGAAGCCGAGGGCTGCGCGGGGGGAAGCTAAGAAGATGCGCAAGGGGAATTAGGATCTCGTTCACCATTTCTTCTAGTCAAACTGATTTCTAAATGAGTGGGGCGATGGCGCGCCCGCCGATAGGTTTTTGCGCAAACCTGCAAACCTTTGGTCCGGGACAGTCCGTGCCCCCGGCGCCGGTCACGCCCTTGCACTCAAAGATTGCTAGTTGCCGATCCGGCACACCGCTACCTGTTCGTTTTGGTAGGGGCACGGCAGGGTAACCGTCATCGGCTTTTCCAGGACCACCCAGGTTACGTTGAAGTCGGCGCGGAGTTTCAGAAAGTCTGCCTGCGTGAAATTGTTCCAATTCTTGCGTGCGTGGGTTTCTTTTAGCCAGCGCTGAGCGATACCGGGGAAAATAGTCACAACGCCTGCATCTTTCAAAGCATCGGCCATCATGCTGCGCTGGGCGAAAGCGCGGAAGCCGTGCTGGTCTTCACCAGGGCGTTCGATGTGCATCGGGTCCAGAGCGAAGTAGGCGTCTTGGGGCGTATTGGCCCTGGCCCAGAGAAATGCCTGGACCCAGGAGTTGTTGGAAACCTTCCCCGGAAATTCCACCTGTGCGCTGGCCGGGAACTGCTGGCGCTGAGCGTAGAACATGACGCCGCATAGAGGAACAAAAAGCAACAGCCAGCGGACCACGCGGCGCTGCAGCAGATATTGCCCCGCGAATCCGCCGGCCAGGGCCACAAAGATCAACGTGGTCACATGCACGGCGCGCATAGGTTGATACGGCGTGAGCCGTTCGAACTGCGGAGGCAGCGTAAGCACCAGCGCTGACACAATGCTGAAGATCTGGAATGCGGCAACCCGTTGCGCCACGAAAGCGACCGTAGACAGTCCGGCTTTGCGGGCAAGGCTGACGAACCAGTAGAAGAGGGCCAGCGGAGCAATCACGCCCAGCCACTCATACCATTCCCAGCGCAATAAGTAATGCCCCTGGTGGATTCGCGCGGCTTCTTTCCACGCTTCTGAACCCGGCTGAAACAACCCCTTCAACGGAAACGCGAACAATACGGACATGGTCACACTCGATGCTGCGGGCGTGGGTGATCTGCCCGGAGTCGATCCACCCGGCTTTGATTCGTCAGATTCCGCCTGCTGGGCGGCTGCGGATTTCCAACCCAGAAAAAAACCAAGCAGCACGCCGTAGAAAGCCATTTGAATATGCAGCAGCGCAGCGAGTGCGATCCACAGAACCGCCTTGAGCCAACGGCGGTCAAGCATTTGCACAATGGACAAAACGATCAAGGCCGTGGCCAGCGTTCGCGGGTGGAGATATTGGTCAACGATATAGAGTGAAGTTCCGGCCACGGGCATGGTGAACAACGCGGCCACCAAGGCAACGCTGCCCCATTGGGCTTCCGGCGTCTTGAAACAACGCGCCGAAAAACGCCGAACCGCTAACAACAATAAGAAAACGGAAAGAACATGCCAGACAAAAACCGCGGTATCCAAGGTCACGCCACTCAGGCGTACTGAGGCCACCACCAACTGGGTCATGAAAGTGGCGCGGCTCTGCGGCAGGAAAAGATCAGAATCAGCAGGAAACAGCCCAGGATTGAGGCTCTTGGCCATTCCTGGCAAATAAATCGCCTGGTCTTCCACGCCCAGATGGTAGCCATGAATCAGAATCGCCCCGGCACTAACCATGGCCAGTAGCGCGTATTCTCTTAGGGGCGTGGAGACCCGGTTAGACAACCGTGTTAGACTCCTTCACATCAAACTCAAGGAATTAAGAGTGTATCAGGGCCGGGGTTGCGGCCCCCCGGGTTTCATGAGCCAAACCATCGTCGAAGACCGCGCCGCCAATTCCTGTCCAGTTGAGCATACCGGAGAGCTATCCGGATGCGTCTCCATCATTATTCCCGTTTTCAACGAAATCAACTCCATTGCCAGACTGCTGCATCTGGTGGAGAGTTCCGCCGTCTACAAGCAGATCATTGTGGTGGATGATGGTTCCACCGATGGCACGCTGGAAGAATTGATGAACGTTGACTGGCCTTTTGCCATCACCACTGTTTTTCACGATGTCAATCGCGGCAAGGGTGCGGCAATTCGCACGGGACTGGCTCATGCCCGCGGAGAATTCGTCCTGGTCCAGGATGCAGATCTGGAATACGATCCGCAGGACTATGCGGCGTTGCTGGAACCGCTGCTTCGCGGAGACGCCAACGTGGTGTATGGCGTTCGTCCCGACCGCAAGGAACGTGGATTGTTCTTTTTCTATGGCGCCAAGTTCCTTACGCACCTCACGAATTTTCTCTACCCCTGCAATATCCAGGACGAAGCCACCTGTTACAAGGCGTTTCGCCGGGCCACTCTGAACCTGGTCCAACTCAAGTGCCAGCGTTTCGAGTTTTGTCCTGAAGTCACCGCGAAGATGAGCCGCATTGGCGAAAGAATCTGGGAAGTGCCCATTTCCTACAATCCGCGGACAGAAAAAGAAGGCAAGAAGATCCGCTGGACGGATGGTCTGGCCGCCATGTGGACTTTGCTGCGATATCGCGTTGAGCCGTTGAGCTGGTTTGTCGCGGCAGTCGAAGAAGAATCCGCCGACGCCGAAGAAGACGCGATGATGGAAACTTCAAGCTAGAAAATTTAAATGGGCCTGAGACCAAGAAGCGGTGACGGTTTCCTTGGCCACAAGCCCATTCGATCCTGAATCGGATCGGAGGTGATATTTCCATTTTAGGCCAGTCCTAAAGGGTGTCAAGTGTTTCCCGAGAGTCTTTTTACTTAGAACCACGTCTGTGACCCAGGCCCACCCCGAGCTTTAGTCACATTCTAGATATGATGAGGCCTATTTGGCAGCCAGCGCCAGGTGCAGTCCCAAGACCACCATAAGGACGCCAAATGCCCGCCGCACAATAACTTCGGGGAGGTGCTGGGCCCAATGACCGCCGAAATAGCCGCCCACGGCGAAGCCCAGAGCTATGAGCAAGGCCGCCGGTACGTCCACGTTGCCGGCCTTGTAATACTCCCAAAAAGCAAGCGCGCCGATGGGCGCCAGCAGGGCCCCCAGCGACGTACCCTGGGCCTTATGTTGGCTCATGCGGAAGACATACACCAAAGCGGGCACAATGAGAACTCCGCCGCCGATGCCCACTACGCCGGAGAGCAAACCAATAAGCAATCCGAGCAGCAAGTAAGAAAAGATCATCATGAAGAAATCATAGGACGGCGGCGAGGCCTGAGAAAAGTTAAAATCCACGCGGCGAAACGCCAAAAGCGCCAAGCCAAGATCAGAAGATAATTTTTTCTGCGCGGACCCGACCAGGCAGCGGCCTGAACGTCTGCCCGCGCGTTGACACTGCTGCGAAGCCGATGATAAGTTAGATAGTTTGAAGGTCGTTGCCGATCCGCTCTGTTCACGAACAACCTAACAAGAATCTAAGGGAATGGAAGACACACTCAAGCAAGTAGGCGAATTACTGCTTTCCTCCATCCCCACCATCATTTGTCTCCTGGTGGTGTGGACGGCGTACCGCTTTCTGGTGTTCCCGCGTCTGGAGCAGGTGCTTTCTGAGCGCCATGCCAAGACGGAAGGGGCCGTCCAGCAGGCGCAGGCGGACATTGCCCAGGCTGAGGCACGCGTCACCGACTACGAACGCAAAGTGCGGGAAGCCCGGGCACAGATCTTCTCCACCCAGGAGCAGTATCGCAATCGCGTGCTGGAACAGCGCAACAACGCGCTGGCCCAGGCGCGCCAGCAAGCGGAGCAGACGGTGAAGTCGGCGCGGGCTGGGCTGGAGCAGGAAGTCGCCGCCACCAAGGCCACCTTGCAGACGCAAGCCGATGCCATTGCCGATGAGATCATCCGGAGCATCCTGAAGCCGGGCGCTCCTGCAGCCGCCGCGGGAGGACGCTAACATGAACATTCGCGTTCACCGAATCGCGCTGCTGGTCGCCGCTTTCGCGGCACTTTCTTTCGCTGTGAGCGCGAGCCGAGTCCAAGCCCAGGAAGCCGCCAAGCCTGCCGCCGGCGAGCAGAAAACCACGGCTGCACAGGAAATCAAAGAAGCTGCCGGCAAAGTCGAAAGCGTAGAGGCCGGCGCAGAAAAGAAAGAAAAGGCCGAAGAGAACGAAGGCAAATCGTCAGCCGCTGTCCAGAGTCTGGCCAAGCTTACCGGCATGACCGTGGACCACGCGTATTGGTTCAGCGTGGGCTTGAACTTCGCCATTGTGGTGTTCATTCTGGCGTACTTTGCCAAGAAGAAATTGCCGGGAGTCTTTAAGGGCCGCACCGAATCCATTCAAAAAGGGATGGAAGACGCGAAAAAATCCAGCGACGAAGCGCGCCGCCGGCTGACCGAAGTGGAAGAGCGGCTGTCGCGCCTGGACACGGACATTGCGCAGATGCGCAGTGAGGCTGAGGAGACCGGGCGCGCGGAAGAAAAACGCATCCTCAGCGAAGGCGAAGCGGAGCGGCGCAGGATTGTGGAAACCGCGCAGCAGGACATTACCGCCGCCGCCGGCACCGCTCGCCGTGAACTCAAGGCTTACGCTACCGAGCTCGCCGTGGACCTGGCGGCCAAAAAGATTCGCGTGGAAAAAAGCACAGACCAGGAACTGGTGCGCGAGTTTACCGCCAATCTGGGAAAGGACGGCAACTAGATGGCAGTGGTGACAGGCCGGTACGCACGCGCGTTTGCGGAAGTGATTGCCGCGCACCAGGGCGACGCGGGAAAAGCCGTGGAAGAACTGGAGCAGATGGCCACGCTGGTGGACGGCAGCCACGAGCTGCGCAACGTATTTCAGAATCCGGCCGTCGAGCAGAAACAAAAGATCAGCCTGCTGGACGCGATCATCAAAAAGATGGGCGGCTCCAGGCTGCTGCGAAATTTTCTGGCGGTGCTGATTGACCAGCATCGCATCGGGCAGGTCGCGGAAATCGCCCGCCAGTTCAAACAGGACCTGGACGAGCGGCTGGGAATCGCCGAAGCAAAAGTGAGTTCAGCGCGCGAGTTGACCGCGGCAGAGAAGAAAAGCCTGGAAAAGGAGTTGACCACGACCACGGGCAAGACCATCCGGGCAACGTATTCGGAAGATGCCGCGCTGCTGGGTGGCGCCATCGTGCGGGTAGGGAGCACGATCTATGACGGATCAGTGCGCGGCCGGCTGGAAAAGATGAAGGAGCTCATTGGTAATTGAGTAATTTGGTAAATGGGTAATTGGAAGACTGTGCTGGGTCCAGCTTTAATTACCAAATTACCAGATTACCCAATTCCGAAATCAGCGTTGAAGTCGGGGTACTGGATAAAGTTCTTATGGCTCAAATTAAAGCAGACGAAATCACAAAACTCATCCGCGATCAGATTGAGAACTACGAGTCCAAAGTGACCGTGGATGAAGTGGGCACCATCATCTCGCTGGGCGACGGAATCGCCCGCGTGCACGGGCTGGACAAAGTCATGGCCGGCGAGTTGCTTGACTTCGGCCACGGACTGGCCGGCATCGCCATGAACCTGGAAGAAGACCAGGTCGGCACTGTGCTGATGGGCGACTACACTGAGGTCAAAGAGGGCGGCGAGGTGAAGCGCACGGGCAAGATCATGTCCGTGCCCACCGGCGAAGGCATGATTGGCCGCGTGGTGAACGCGCTGGGCCTGCCCATTGACGACAAGGGCCCCATCACCGCCAGCAAGTACATTCCCGTGGAGCGCATTGCGCCGGGCGTGATTGACCGCCAGCCGGTGCGCGAG
>JBGPLR010000225.1:0-5857 GCA_041486545.1 Terriglobia bacterium | reverse complement strand
CTTCGCGCTTATAGAGAACGTCTATTATCTCTACTCTTTCCCGGGGGCGAACATCGGCGTTTGGCTTGTGCGCGGTTTCGGCACGGCGATCATGCACGGGGGCGCGACCGCAATATTCGGCGTCATGGCGCAATCGCTCACCGACCGCCACGCCAGGTCCAACCCCTTGCTGTATCTGCCGGGCTTGGCATTGGCTGTCGCCCTGCATGGCGCCTTCAACAGCAGTGCCGACTATCCGCTTTTCGCCACGCTCATCACGCTGTTTGTGCTGCCCCTGGCCTTATTCGTTGTGTTCGCCAAGAGCGAGCATGCGGTACATCATTGGCTGCTGACCGACTATCGCTCGCACCAGCATTTGCTGACCCATATCCACAGCGGTGAATATCAGCATAGCGAGGCCGGCCGCTTCATTCTGGACCTGTCCGGCAAGTTCGATGAAAAGGTCGTCGCCAATCTTTTCGCCTATATCCAACTCCACACCGAGCTTGTCTTGCGCATCGAGAAAATTTCTCTCGCAAATGATAAAGGCGAACCCATCATCATCTCTGATAGCGATTGGAAAGACTTTGACCGCCTGCATTCCCTCGAAAAGGAAATTGGCAAGACTGCGCTCTTGGTCGTCTGGCCACATCTGCAGTTCAGTCGTAAAGAGCTATGGGAACTGTACCGTGCGGAGCATCAACTGCGCCGCCATCTAGGACATGCCCGTCCGCCCGAGGGTCATTACCGCGCGCATGGGTCATTACGATCTGCGCTAGTATGGCGCCGCCCGTAGGGCGATTGCACGCTCGTGGGTTATTTCCAAGGATATTCCTGGGAACAGCCTTTGACAGCCAACGCAAAAGCCACCCATACCGACAGAAAAACTAAGGTCTGCATCGAGGTGACTCCAAATTGCTTCAGTTAATTTCATCACTATGGGCGGCATGGCACATTGATTTAGGTCAAAGCTAAGTCGCCGGGACGCCGTTCGCATCACCACTCAGTTGGTTTCGATGTTGCTGCTATACCGAGGCGAGGGCGTTTACGTCGCGTTGGCTGTAGCGCGCTGCAAGTGCAGGCAGCAAAATCAGATTGAAAATAGTTGAGCTGGCAAGGCCCCCAAGTACGGTAATCGCAAGCGGCCCACTGATCTCCTGTCCGGGCAGATTGATTGACAGCGCCAGCGGCAAGAGACCTAACGCGGTAAGAATTGCAGTCATGAAAATCGGGGTTAAGCGCTCATTTGCACCGCGATGAACCGTTGCTGCGGTCCAGGGCTGATGATCAACATCAACAAGTTGCTCGTAATAGGCGAGCAGTAGAATTGCGTTGCGTGCACTGATGCCGAATACGGTCACGAGGCCTACCAAAGCGCCCAACGACAAGCCAATGCCCGTGATGGCAATCGCAGCAATTCCTCCAATGAGGCTAAAGGGCAGGTTGGTCAGAACGAGCCATGGATGTGCGCGCCAGGCAAAGCCAACGGACAAGACCAGTACAATGAAAATGAGCATGAAAAGCGAGTAGACGGCCAATTCAATGCGGGTGGCTTGCTCGGCTGCCGCGGCGCCGGTAAACCGCACTTCAACTTCAGCGGGCACGATATTGGCACGGGAAATTCTGTCTTGTGCTTCAGCAACGACGCTTTGCAACGAGCGTCCGGTGACGTTGAATGTGACCGGCTCGTAACGCGAGCCTGTTTCGTGTTTGATGCTGTAACGGCCTCCGCTTGGCGAGATCTTGGCGATGTTGGCGAGTGGCACGGGGCCGAACGGTCCTCCGATCAAGAGGTCGCCTAACAACTCAGGACTATGGCGGAGCCGGTCCGGAAGCACGATGACGACATCCACCGTCTGAAAACCGGAATAGGCCTCACCCACCGTCGTTCCCGCGTAGTCTGTTGCGATGGTGTCCAGGACGTCCTGGCCTCTGATCCCCACGGCCGCCAATCCGGCGGGATTAAGCTCGACGCTCATAATGGGCGTCCCGCTTTGCCGCTTAAACTGAAGATCGACAATACCGGGTATGCCGGCCAAGACCTTTGTTACGCTTACACCGGTGTCATCGAGCTGTTTGAAATCTCTGCCAAATAACTTGACCACGACTTGCGCCGTCTCACCTGTCAAGCTCTCGCTGATGCGGTCACCCAGAAAAGTGACGACCTCGCTTTGGATCCCTGGGTAGCGTGCAAGGATGCTGCGCAGCTCCGCCTCTGCTCGCCCCTGATCTACATACACGTTGGGTTTGAGTTCTATGTGAAATTCGCACTGGTGTGGCCCGGACGTGTCTTCGGTTTCTCGTGCTCGCCCGACCTGTTGCTCAACGGTAGCCACGTAAGGGAGCGCCATGACATCACGGCTAATGCGCCGGCCAAGCGCGAGCATTTCATCCAGCGAGGTTCCGGGTATGTTGCTGGTCGCCTGCACAACGAGATGGCCTTCGCGAAATTCAGGAACGAAGGTGCTACCCAAAAACGGCAACAGTGCCAGCGCACCGACAAACAGCGCTGCAACAAAAATAAGGGCGGCGTGCAAATGGCGTTCTACGATAATAATGGCGCGCGCCTGAATGTTCTTCAGCTCCGAGATCCACCATGGGTCGACATGCGCGTCCCTAGGCGACAATAGCAAAGCAGAAAGAGCAGGCGTTGTGGTCAACGCCACCACTAGAGACGCAACCACCGCCAGCATAAAGGCAAGTGCGAGTGGGCCAACCAAGCGGCCTTGCACGCTTGATGACAACAATTCAGGCACGAATACAGCGAGAACGACCAACGTAGCGTAGAAGATTGGGCCATGAACCTCGAGTGAAGCGTCGCGGATAACCTCTGTGCGCGGGCGGGGCGACATATGTTGCGAATTATCGCGTAAACGTCGAAGAATGTTTTCTATACTAACGACCGCATCGTCCACGAGCACGCCGAGCGCCACCACGAAGCCACTTAGTGTCATGGTATTGAGCGTGTAATTAAAATGGTCCAACACGGCTATTGCAGCCAATAACGACAACGGAATCGAAATAAAGCTGATTAGCGCAGATCGCCAATCGCGCAAGAAGGCATAAAGGACTACAAGAATTAAAACCGCGCCAATCGCCAGTGAACGTCCGAGGTTACCGATGGCCCTCTCGATAAAGCTGGCGGGCTGATGAAGCGCTGGATAGATCGCGATGCCTTGCGCCTTCAGGGAGGGTATGAGCCGCGCAAGTGTGCCTTCAACTTCGCGGGTGGTAGTAAGAGTATTGGCGCCGTACAGGCTGGAAACCGAGAGCAGAACACCGGTGCGGCCTTGGATCAGTGCGTCGCCGAACCGTTGCGCGGGCTGCTCGGAGATCGTCGCAACATCGCGCAGTCGGACCGGAGTCTTGCCACGAACTGCAAGGATGCCGTCTCCAATTACGCTGACGTCGGGAGAAGGGGTAGGCGTCTGGATTAGTACACGTTGGCCTTTGAGGTCGATAAAGCCAGCACCGCGTAGCGCCAGCGCCGACGGAGCAGCCCTAACCAGATCCGGAACGGTAAATCCATATGCGGCCAATTTTTTTGGATCAGCCTGAATCTGAATCTGACGGACCCTGCCGCCAAACACGCTGACACGCGCCACACCGGGAAGCGCAAGCAGCCGCGGTTTGATTAAGTAGTCAGCGGTTTCACGCAGCGCGAAGGCATTGATGCGGTCCGAGATAAGGCCAATTTTGAGAAGATCACGCGTACTTGAGGTCAAGGGTGATAATTGCGGCGGACCAGTACCCGAGGGCAGGTTGCTGCCGATTTCTGTCAGCCGTTCGGTAATGGCTTGGCGCGCGTTGTAGAGATTCGCATCGGCTGCGAAATTGATGGTGATGATGGAGAGTCCAGGAACCGATTCCGAGCGGATGTTTGCCACGCCCTCGGAACCAGTCAAGGTTTTCTCAATAGTGTGCGTGACCAGCTGTTCGACCTGTTCGGGCGTGAAGCCGGGTGCTTCTGTTTCTATCGTGACGCGTGAGGGCACAAATTCCGGCAATACATCGAGTGGCGTATGCCAGGCGCCCCAAATCGCCAGGAGGAGCGCAAGCAAACTGAGCGTCGCTGCAGCACCGCGCCGCTGGACGGATAAGGAGATGAGCCACTCCATGGGCGCTTAGTACTGAGAGGTGGGTGTTGGGCCAGTCTCGCGCGCCAACAACAAGCCAGTGCCGCCTACGACTACGGCCTGGTTTTTGCTGATGCCACGGGCAACAAAATATCCATCCTCGAGGGGCAGGCTGAGATCGAGGAGCACGCGAAGAAACGTGTGCGGCGCAACTTCCGCATAGCACCAAGCCTTGTCCTCGCTCAGGATGACGGCTTCTTTGGGGACGCGTACACCCGTGATCGGCTTGCCTGTCGGGGCAAATACAAACACATGCTCGCCTTGTTCGAGGTCCGGGCCGTTCACCAACGCGAAGAAGCTGCGTCCGGGGATGGTGGGATCGGCAGGGGCGTTCCAGATTTTGTTCGCGTTCCAATTGGCATGACCATGCTGTCCGGCCAGGGGAGTGACGGTCAGGGATATCGGAACTGTGCCTAGGCTCACACCAAGCGGAAAGGTAGCCTCCACGAGCATCGCTCGACCCGAGGTAAGTTTCGCCACTAACTCGGAGTTCCTGGTCATTCCCCGCCATGGCGCGTTCTGACCGAACGCCGCGACTTCGGAACTGGACGCCAATGCCAGCGCCGCCTCGTCCGCGGCGGCGCGCTGTTCTGCGGCATCCAGTGCTTCATTCGATACGGCGTGAACTGCACCCGGCTTGCCAAAGAGTATGCGTGCCCTTTTCAGAGCGGCTAAACTCTGCCGTTGTGAAGCTGCAGTCGTGACGATGGCGGCATCCAACTGCGCCAGTTCTGTTGTATTCACAACGAAGCCGTAACCGTGGACCTGCGGCACATATTTCGTGGCGAGCGCGGGCACAGTTTCTATGCCGAGCTTGGCAATTTCCATCTCGGAGAGGGCAATAGCGTGCTGGCTCGGCAGTTTTGGCGCGTGGCCAGGCTCCGAAGTCGGTGAACCGTCGCACGCCGCCAGGACCGCCGCGCAAGCAACGATGATGACGCGAACTGAACGCATACAGGACCCAAGACCCCCGCTGTTTTTATCCTATTTTTCAAGAGCGCTTCTCATTCCAAATTGACGGACCGCGATTAATGATTAATCCCTTTGTGGTCGCTCATTTCTCAAAGCCACACAGCGAGGGCATCGCGGGAGCGATCTTTTGTCCGCACGCGTGATCTGGAATGGAGTCCTTAGCGGCATGTTAGGCGAGCGCGAACAACAGCTCGGCTATATCTCGTGGTTGGGTGATTTTGGGACGAGCTCGTTAGTTTTTTTGACTATGTGACATGCTTCGCGACAAGCGTCCGCTTTTGACCCATAGCAATGCACTAAAAGTCGCGTGGGCCACAGGGTTTCGTGCACGCTAGCGCCCTGAAGCGCGCAAAGAGATTTGCCCAACTGGGAATAACACTCGCGCTTTCGGCAGCTGTATCGACGCGGTCACAGTGTGCAGCTCGACCGTTCGGTCGCCGCAAGCGTTAGGCTACGCTAGCGCCCGCTTAATCGACGATGTGATAAACGGGGGCCTTTTCCAATTCCCACTTCCCGGAATGCCGGTCGTAGCGGGATAAGGTGAAGCAATGCCAATTGGTATCATCCAGTTTCCGATGATCGGCGCGATAGTAATACCCCGGCCAACGCGTTTCCGTTCGGAACATGGTGTGTTGTGTCACAGCCTCTGAGGCTAAGACCCGGTGTTGTAGCTCCCACGCCCGCTGAAGCTGGTGAAGGTCTTCAGCCCCGAGATGGTCGAGGTCTTCTTTCAGCATGCTCAGCAACTCGAGCCCACGCGTGAGCATCGG
>JBGPLR010000224.1:0-5867 GCA_041486545.1 Terriglobia bacterium | reverse complement strand
GTTCCTTTCCTGATGTTGATGGCCGTGCCTCAGCCCAGCAGCCTTTACAGCAGCCTTCAGTGCAACAACCGGGGCAATCGGCGCCACAAGGTCAGACGAGCGACAACGAACCTTCCGGCAAAAGGCAAATTACCGTGCCAGCCGGCACTCAGGTCCTGCTGTACTTGAAGAGCCCGATCAGCACCAAGAGCGCCAAGGTGGGCGACGGAGTCTACTGCCAGACCAGCTTTCCGGTTACCCAGGACAATATTGTCGTGATTCCCGCGGGAACGTACGTCAAGGGCCAGATTGCTGAAGTGCAGCGCGCCGGACGGATAAAAGGCCGCGCGCTGGTCCTGTTTCACTTCACGTCCATGATTTTTCCCAGCGGATACACCGTGGACCTGCCGGGCGCGCTGAAGAGCGAGCCTGGCGCCGAGAATTCAACCGTCAGCGACGATGAAGGCACCGTCAAGGCCAACAGCCAAAAAGGAAAAGACGCCGGGACTGTGGCGAAAACGGCGGCGACCGGCGCGGTGGTCGGGACCGTGGCTACCGGAACCGCCAGAGGAGCCGGGTTTGGCGGTTTGACAGGCGCTGCCATTGGCTTGGGCCAAGTGCTGTTCACCCGCGGGCAGGATGTTCGCATTGATCAGGGGACAGCCTTGGAGATGGTGTTGCAGCGTCCGCTGACGGTGGAGATCACGCATCCCTTGGATAGCGCTCACGCCGATAACAACGTGGTGCCCCAACCCGGACCCAACAATCGGCTTCCCGTACGCAGCGCTCCCAAGTAGAAGCGCGCATCCGTTGGCGACGATGCGCGAACCGCGTCTCTGCCAAAGTCGGAATATGAAGCGGCTTGTGCAATTGCTGATCGTTAGGTGAATTTGCAGTTCCGGTTAATAACGCTCCTAGAGCATTCTAATGCCCTCTGGACGTTGACTACGGCATCCGTTGAGTAGCTGTTCTGGATAACGGTATTCGCTTTTCGTTGCCTCTATTGATTTTTGTAGATTCTTGTTCGTCTCCTTCCCCGCAAGTAACCAACCCGCACTGACATACCTCTTTTGGAAGTTATGGAAATCAGAATGCACCTTGCATGGGGGCCGAGTAATCAGCCCTAAGCCCGGGTGTGCAATAGGCCGTCTGTTGCGCCTGTTTCTATGATTACACCAGTCTTTGTTTATTTGGTGTTTTTGCATAAGCACCATACTTAGCTTCTGTTGAAGGAGGAGTGAGAAGATGTCAAGAAAAGTAGGCCTTTCCCCTTGGATTCTGACACTGCTTTTGCTGTTGTTCACGGTGTCAGGGTTCACCCAAACCGCTGCCAGCATCAAGGGAACCGTTACCGATGCGAGTGGCGCAGCCGTCGTCGGCGCCAAAATCACAATCAAGAGTTCCACCGGAATTGACCGTTCCACGCAAACCAGCGCCACCGGCGACTATGACGTGCCGGCCCTGCCGCCGGGACTTTACAACGTTGAAGTCCGGATGACCGGGTTTGAAACCCAACTGGCGAAGGGTGTCGTGCTGCAAGTCAGCAACAACACCGTGCAAAACTTCTCACTGAAAGTGGCCAGCACCGCGGAGGTGGTGACGGTAGAAGCTAAGGCGATCGCGATTGAAACCACCACCATGACCGTGGGCCAGACGATTGACCAGCGCTCGGTGCAAGAGCTTCCGCTCAATGGCCGTCATTTTGTTGACCTGGCGCTGCTGATCCCAGGCAGCGTTACGGCGCCCCAGAACGGTTTTCTGACCGCGCCCCTGCGTTGACAAGGCGCCTTTGCCGTGAACACCGCCGGCATGCGCGAAGATGCCGTGAACTGGATGGTGAACGGTATCAACCTGAATGACATGGTGCAGAACCAGGTGACCTTCCAGCCTTCCATCAACACGGTAGCGGAATTCAAGGTGGACAATTCCACCTACAGCGCCGAGTACGGCCGCAATGCCGGCGCCATTGTTACCATCGCATCGCGCTCAGGCAGCAACAACTATCATGGCGAGCTTTACGACTACCTGCGCAACGAATTTTTTGACGCCCGCAACGCCTTCAATCGCGTGACCACTTCCACTGGGGCGCCCAATCCGATTGCTCCGTTCAAACGGAACCAGTTTGGCGGCGCTATTGGCGGACCCATCAAGAAGGACAAGACTTTCTTCTTCCTGACCTACGAAGGAGAGCGGCATCGCCAGGGTCTGACGACGACAGCGAACGTTTTCACTCCGGCACAGCTCACGGCCATAGCTGCCAGCCCGAATCCGATCGTGCATGCGCTGGCCAATCTGGTGCCGGCAGCCAATGGAACTCAGGGCGGCCAGCCCGCTTTCTTAGGGTCGGCCACCGCGCCGGTTGATCTTGACCAGGGCACGGCGGACGTCAACCACAACTTCAGCGAAAAGGACCGTCTGCACGGCTATTTCGTGTACCAGCATGATCTCCGCAAGGAGGCCACGGCGGGCACCAACCTTCCCGGCTTTGGCGACACGCGAGAAGGCAAGCGCGCGGTATTCACACTGGGCGAAACCCACGTTTTCAGCTCTGCGCTGGTCAATGAGGCCAACCTCGGAGTCAATCGCATCCACATTACGTTTACGCCCAACAACACTACCGATCCCAATTCGCTGGGACTGGGCACAGTGCTGGGCCCGAATGAACAGTTGATGCCCACCATCAGCATCGGCGGATTAGGCTTGCTGTTCGGCAGCGAGCGCACGTTCCCGCAAGGACGCGGCGATACCACAGTCGCGTTCGCGGACAACGTGAGCTACATCCGCGGCCGCCACTCTTTCAAGTTCGGCGGCGAGTTCCGCGATTTCCGCAACGGCAATTTCAATGGCGATCCCGGACAATTGGTTTTCAATAACCCCACCAACTTTATCAACGGCCTGGTGGATTCCTCCGCCAGAAACATCGGCAGCGTCGCCAACCGCATCACCCAGAACGCCCTGGACTTCTACGCCATGGACAGCTTCAAGTTCAAGTCCTATCTCACGGTCGAACTAGGCGTCCGCTACGCGTGGAACATGACCCCAACGGAAGCCAGCGGACGGCTGGTGAACTTTGTTCCGGGCGGGCCACTGGGAAGCATGCTGGTGCCGGTGAGCGAGCCGTATGCGCAGAACAACAAGAACTTCCAGCCGCGCCTGGGCTTTGTGTGGGATGTTCTCCACAACGGCAAAACCGTGCTGCGCGCGGGCTACGCTTATCAAGTGGACGAGCCGATCACCGGAATCGTGACCGGTCTGCTGAACAACAACCCGAACTTTGTTGTGCCCCTTTCCATCGGGACGCAGCAGTCCTTTGCCAATACCACCGCGCTGTACAACTCACCTACTCCCGCCAGCATTGCACCGCTGTTTGTGGACCCGAACTTCAAGGATGCGGACGTGCAATCCTGGAACCTGAACATTCAGCAGCAAGTCACCAACAACACGTCGGTCATGGTGGGATATTTTGGAAACAAGGGCACGCATCTGGAGAACGACATCAACGTGAACCAGACGCTGCTGCTTGGACAGGTGGGCACGGGCGCGACCAATACGCACCTGCCGTTCCAGCGCTTGTCACCAAGCAGCCCCAGCTTTGCTAACGCTCCTTTGGCGTCCTCCATCACCGAACGCCAGAGTGGCAGCAACTCCATCTACAACGCGTTGTGGATCACCGCCACCCAAAAGACGTCGCATGGGCTGCAATTCAATGGGTCGTACACCTACTCGCACTCGATCGATGAGGTTTCCCGGAATAACGGCGGAATTCAGGTCGAAAACAGCACTAACATCTTCCTTAGCCGTGGCAGCTCCGACTTTGATGCTCGTCATCGTTTCGTTGCGAATGCCATCTATGATCTGCCCTTCAAGGGTAACCGTTTGGTCAGCGGATGGGAGATGGCGCCCATCTTTACCTGGCAGACCGGTAACCCGTTTAACCTGGTTGCATTCAACTCGTCCAGCTTCAATGGTGTTGGCAACACGATAACTCCCAATGCCAGTGCTCCAATCCAGACCAGCGGCAACCCGTTAGGACAGTGGATATCGAATCCGAATGTGTTGTCGGTTCCTTGTACATTGAGTACGACGAGCACGACAGCAACACCAACCTGTGCTGCCGGCACTCTGACATTTGGCAGTGTGGGTCGCAATAGCGTATACGGACCCGGATTCACCAATATAGACTTGGCCTTGGCTAAGAACACCAAGATCACCGAGAGGTTGAATCTGCAAATCCGTGTTGACGCGTTCGATGTGCTCAACCATCCGAACTACGGCCAGCCTGGAGGATCCGGAGGTTTTCTGGCCGCGTCTCTGCAGCCACTCGTTCCGGTGGTGTCTAACCCGGCAACGAGCAACCCGGGCAACCAGTTCACAACCTTTTCCACTATCAGCAGCACCCGTTTCCCGACAGGTGATTCAGGATCGTCGCGCCAACTGCAGCTTGCCTTCAAGTTCCAGTTCTAGCTGGAGGGTTGAGATCAAGCCAAAGAGCGCACCGGTTTCGGCCGGTGCGCTTTTTCTTGCTGATGAAGGGATAAGCGGCCAGGCCGACTTGCGTGCCGGGTCGCCGCAACAGGAGCCAGAAGATTCCACTAGAAACGAGATAGCCAGGCGGCTTGGCGCGAAGCGACAGAAAAAAAGCCCCGCTCTGTGAGCGGGGCTTGCAGGGAGTTGCGTTGGTTCGTAACTACTTCTTGGTTGCCTTCTTGTCAGTCTTGGGAGCGGTGCCGGATTTAGGAGCAGGAGTTTTGGTCTTGCCCGCGGCCGGCTTCTTGGCCGAGGCTCCGACGCTCTTGGGATTGATCAAGTTCAGCGCGTCTTCCGCATTGAACGGATAGGTGCGCGTTGACGTCTGTCCAGTGGTGCTCAGGGTCACATCCACGCGGCGGTTCTGGGCCAGCGCCAGGACCTTGGCATTCTTCTCCAGCTGCTTTTTCTGCGCGGGAGTCAAACCCTGTTCCTGGTTAATGGCGTCCTTCACCTGGTCCGTGCTCATGGGTTGTTCTTCGCCCAGACCTTGCGTCTCAATGTTGCCTGCCGGGACGCCTTGCTCCACCAGGAAGCTCTTGGTGCGCTCCACACGGCGTTCTGAAAGAAGCTTGTTGTACTCCGTGCCGCCGCGCGGGTCAGCATGACCTTGCAGGATCAAATGCGCGTCAGGCTTGTAGGTCAGATATTTCTTGTAATCACCGGCCAGGACGACCAGGGTCCTCTGCTGGCTGGCCAGCAGTCCGCTGTTCGGGTTGGCAACTGTGGGTTGTGCGGTGGGGAAGTAGATACTGTGCAGAGACAGCTTAGTTTCCAGCTGGACTTGTTCCGCCGGTTTTTGCACGTTGACGTCAACTGTGCTCTCGGCGGTTCCGCCGCGTCCGTCGTCGGTGCGGCAGATCACGGTATAAGTGCCAGGCGCCAGGCCCGTGCTATCAAACTGGACGTTCGTGCCGGTGCCGGTGATCTTGCCGCCGCTGGGCGCGTAACTATAGGTTAGAGGATCGTTGTCAGGATCGCTGGCGGTTGCCGTGATGTTGGCGCGCTGGCCGGCTTCAACTCTCGCCGGATTCGCGGCGCAGGAGATGGTTGGCGGCCGGTTTGGGCGCGGTTCAACCTGGACGGTGGTTGACGCGCTCGCCGTCCCGCCGCGGCCGTCATCCACTCTGGCGGTGATGGTGTAGGCGCCAACCGCTGTATCGGCCGAGTTCCATCGCACTTCTGATCCGGTCCCGTCGATTTTGCCGCCGGAACTTGTCCAGGAGTAGGTCAACGGATCGTTGTCAGGGTCGCTGGCCGTGGCCTGGACCACGATGCTGTCACCCGAGCCGGCAAAAACCTTGCTCGGATTGGGGGCGACGGTAACCACCGGAGGGTGGTTGGGCGGCGGAGGCGGCGCG
>JBGPLR010000223.1:0-5921 GCA_041486545.1 Terriglobia bacterium | reverse complement strand
GATTGTGCGAAGCAATCTGCACCTCGGTTCGGTATCAATCAGCGCAAATTATAGTTCGCCGCATCCGGTTATCGCGAAGAATCCGTCTTCTTCTTCTTCCAGCTGAAACGCCGTCCGATGATGGCTTTGACGATGAGATGGTCGGTGGAGCGCGTCACACCCCAGCCTACGCCGAAGTTAAGTTCCCAGTCGGGTGATACATTCAGGTCCACCGACGGGAAAAACTGCTGCTGCTGTTCCGCCAGCGGATCAAAACTGCTGACCGGACCCATGGCGCCGTAATATTCCAGGCCGCCGCTCACACGCTTGGACAAATCGTAAGACACTTTGGCGTTGGGAGAGAATTCAAAGCTCTTGCCAGCATTGTCTCCATGCAGGGATTTATCAAAAGTGGGATTGAATGAGAGATACCATCGTCCCAGCTTCTTATCAATGATAGGACGCATCTCCCACGTCCAGGTGTCTGCCGAGAACTTCCGCCTCTGGTAGCCGATCTCATTGGACAGGCTCAGCCCTACCGGCCAATGCCACTTCTCCGGGATGCGGAAACGCGGACGAATGTGATCGCCCACCCAGTCAAATCCGTCGCCAGAGCGCGCGCTGGTGAAGATGTAGAAGCCGGTCTCGAACCAATCATTCCATCCCTGGGTGATCTCAATGGTCTCATGCACGGCATGGTTGGTGGGCGCCACACCATTCGTGGCCGTCTTGCTGCCCTGCACGGCAAAGTTTGTGTGGAACTCAACCATGGTGGAGCGGCGCTCAACCGTGTCGGCGCCGTAGACCTGTATTTCGTAGTTGTCCTGGGCCCGCGCGGCCGAACAGATAAGCACTGCGACGAACAGCAGAAGGAGACACCGGACCATGCCCGGTATTGAATCATACTCGGACTGAATCACAAACCCGCGGAGGCGATGAGCATCTCCTGATGGCAGGGTTTGGCACTGGTGCCGAATGCAATTGCAAGTCACAGCGCCCTTCCCAGGCGGCGGGCAACTCTGTCCGGAATATAAAGGGGGCCGCTGTTTTCAGCGGCCCCCTTTATACCTTGATTTTGCTGCTGCTCTAAGCTGCTTTCATCGCACGCTTGCGTTCCGCCCAGCGCTTTTTCATCATTTCCGAAATGCGCCGTTTTGCTGCCGCACTCAACCGGCGACGGCCGCGCCTGCCCTGGCCCGCGGGTCCTGCTCCGCGACGGCCACTCAGGGATCCCTTCAGAGCAGTAATTGCTTGCTCCAAACGGTCCCGTTCCGCTTCTAACTCTGACAGTATCTGTTGCGTATCCATATAGCTCCTTCCGCGTGCAATGCTATCAGCGGAATGCGCAGCGTGGCAAGATGAATTGAAGTGGCTGGTGATTTTTCTTTACTTACCCTCTCGATTAAACTAGCGCGCTACCAAACATCTATCCGGGGACATGTTCACGCTCATGGTTGTTGAAACATGGATAGTATTACGCTGGGAAGATACTTTTTTAATTCTTATTAACCAATAGGCTTATTTAAACTAAAGATGTGTTCCATTCTGTCTTTCCCGACGGCGCGAAGGCTCGACTATGCACCTTGCGTACACTCGTTCATGCATAGGTCTTCTGCTCTTACCGAGCTTAAGGTTAGAAAGATTAGGACGCTTCGCGTCTTGTAACCGCAAGATGTGGACGCTTTCCCCGTAAGGCATTGCCGATTTGCAGGCAGGACCATTCTTGCAGAGAGGGCTACGCAGGCTAAGGTTTCGCCCGATTCTAACTAGATTGACGCGAGTTTATTTGACGAGCGGCGCAAGGCCGAAACAATATCGCACAGCGATTGGGATTTACAGACGCAGAAATCAACTCTCGTGCCTTAGTCGCGCCTTGGGATTCGGGTAGTACGCGAGCCTAGATCGCCGCAAGGCGCATAGACTATGCCTAGTAGTGGAATACCCTATCGGTAGTTGGCTTTTTATTCGCTATGCGATAGAGGCAGTTTCAAGGCCGCTTTTATCACGTCTATCCAACTTGGTTAACTGGGGAAGTGGTAAAGGACGTCATGCTTGGACGGAATGGGCACCCCGTTTCGCGTGGCCGGACGGAAACGCCAGCCGCGCACGGCGGCGATGACTCGTTCATCAATTCCGTAGCCAATTCCCTTCAGTAGTCTCTCTTCCACCACGTTGCCCTGGGCATCAATGGTGATCTCCACCACCACGTCTCCCTGCACACCGCTGGGAATTTCACTGCGCTGGATTTTGGGATCAGGAAAAGTCTGCACCAGGGCAGGAATGACTTCGTCGCCCAAGGCCGGGCCATCCAGTTCAGTGCCGTGTTGGGAGCCAGCTTCGTCCGCGTTGGCAGCTTTTTGTTCTTCCAGAAGATTAGTTCGTTTTCGGGCGCGCAACTTGGCCAATTGCTGTTGCCGGGTCATCACGGGCAGCGACAGCAGCGGCGGCTGTGACTGTGAAACGATTTGCATATCGGCCGGCAGGTACAACGCAACGGAAACAGGCGTGGACGTGCCACCTGCACCGCGGGCGATGAGGTTAGGCTTGACGAAGATTGGCGCGACGGGCCAGCAGAGGACCAATAGAACCGCGACGTGCGCAACGGCCGACACCAGCACGGAGAGACTCCAACGCTGGCGCAAGGGCTGGTCCATCGCCGCCAGTTGCTCGTCTTCGGACTTCATGCTGACCAGAGTCCACACCATATGAATCCGCTGCTCTTTCAATGAGGTACATCTGATAGACGTACCTCCTTATCTTATGGTCATCAGGCTTATCGAGAAAGAAGAAAAGCTGTTATCTGGTTACGCCTGTTACCACCCCGTGACCAGCAGTTTGCGAGCCGCGCTCAACGTGCACTTTTGATACTTGCTGTATGCGCCCGCGGCGCGGTCCCTGATGCGCTGGGCGTCTTCGTTCAAGATCCATCCATCCAGAGCGCTTTTTAACGTGTACGCTTCGGGCGCCATCAATCCTGTGGTCCATACCAGTGGAGTTGCGCCTGCGGTTCGCAGAGCCGGGGCAAAGTATGTCTTGGAGATGCATGCCAGGATGATCGCATCACGGTGATCAGCATTCGCTTGGCGCGGCAAGCCGGCGAGTTGAAAATCCATAAATCCGTCATGACCTGCGTAAGCCACCAGATTGGCGCCGCCTCGTCCATTCAACGAAACTGAGAGCGAACTAGTTTTGACCGTGACCTTTTCCGGATTCGCGCCAGCTGCAGCCGCAAGGAAATCAATGATGGCCTGGCGAATTTGATTGCCCTGGTAGGCGTCGGCGATTAGATATACGTTCTGGCTGCGGTGTTTGAAGATACAGCGTTCCAGGATTTCACTCTTGGGCTTGCTGTGCTGGACCAGCAACTCCCATTCCTGGCTCCGGCTGAAGAAAGTCTTCACGCCGTACGCTGATCCCCAATAGAGGTTGTGCTCCGGATCCTGGCCATTCCCCAGCTTCGCCGAGACCGGAACGATTCCCTGGTTCTTATTGTCAGCCAGCGCGACGAAAACATGCACAACGCGAGGCGAGGTTTGGGCGAGAAGATTGAAGTTTCCAGCAAAGCTTAGAACTACCAGGAGGGCAGAGCGGAGAAGGTTCGTGATTGAAACTTCGATCCTCACGCCGTCACTTCCCTTCTTCGCGCCCGGGCCTTCTTTGCCCGGCACTAAGACAAGCGTTCAATGATGGTCGCATTCGCCATGCCGCCGCCTTCGCACATGGTCTGGAGTCCGTAGCGGCCGCCGCTGCGCACCAGCTCGTGGACCAGAGTGGACATCAGCCGCGCTCCGCTCGCGCCCAGAGGATGCCCCAGGGCGATGGCGCCGCCATTCACGTTTACGCGCGATAAGTCAGCGTGAGTTTCCTTTTGCCAGGCCAGCACCACGCTGGCAAACGCTTCATTGATTTCAACCCGGTCCATGGCTTCCAGCTTCAAGCCTGACTTCTCCAAGATGCGGCGCGTAGCGGGGATCGGGGCGCTGAGCATCAGTACCGGATCTTCGCCGGCCAGGGCAAAGGCCACAAAACGGACCAGCGGCTTGAAGCCCATGCGTTCCGCTATGGCCCGTTCCATGATCAGCACCGCGGCGGCGCCATCAGTAATCTGGGAAGAGTTGGCCGCAGTGATCACGCCGTCAGGTTTGAAGACGGTCTTGAGGGTCGCCATCTTTTCCAGGGTGGCATCGGCGCGGATACCTTCATCGCGAGTAACGTTCTTAGGGCCATTTTCGGCCTGGACGGGCGTGGGGAGAATTTCGCGGCAGAAAAATCCTTGGTCGCTGGCGCGGGCCGCCCGGCGATGACTCTCCAGGCTGTAGCGGTCCAGACTCTCGCGGTCAAGCTTCCATCGCTCAGCCATCATCTCCACGCTGATGCCCTGGTTGAATGGCGCGTTGTTGTAGCGCCGCCGCATAACATCACCAAACGGCTTGCCCGGACCCGACGCCGCGGAAGATCCCATGGGCACGCGGGTCATGCTCTCCACGCCGCAGGCGATGACCACGTCATAGCTGCCGGCCATGACACCTTGCGCCGCAAAGTGGACTGCTTGCTGGCTGGAACCGCATTGGCGGTCCACGGTGGTGGCCGGGACCGATTCGGGAAAACCGGCTGCCAGCACCGCGTTGCGCGCGATGTTCGCGGCCTGCTCGCCCACCTGCATCACGCAGCCGGCGATTACGTCCTCAACCAGAGCGGTATCAAGCTTGTTGCGCTGCGCCAAGCCGCTCAGTGTGTGCGCCAGCAGGTCCACCGGGTGCCAGCCTTTTAGCATGCCATCACGCCGCCCCAGCGGGGTGCGCACGGCGTCAACGATTACCGCTTCACGGACCATAAAAGTTCCCCCGGCAAAATACTACCAAAACGTTACTTACGTCACGTTCTCCCCCGGGCAGCGCCGTAGTAAAGTGGCCCTACAAGTACGTGAACTTCCGGGGTAAGGAATGAACGAGGACGCAATCAAACAGGCCGACAAGGCCTTTAGTGAACAAGTATCCAGCCAGGTGGCGCGTGTCACCGGGGAACTCAACCGTCTGGAAAGCCTCTTAAGCGCAGGCATGGTGGACCGGCAGGTCCTTACGGATTTTCGCGATGCCGTCAATCGAGTGCGCCAAACAGGCTGGCAAGTCCAGACCTGGTTGGAAGGCGACTCGCGAGCTTTGCGGGCGCTGCTGGTGGAAAACCGCATACGAGTTACCATCCGCTTGGCCAATCAACTGGCGGCCGAACTGGGAACTTCCGCCAAAGGATTTGAAGGACTGGCCTCGCTGAAAGAAGCCGTAGAAAAGTTAGGCGCGGTTCTGCCCGGGCCGGAACTGGTGAGGGCTTCGTAATTGATGTCGCTTCGCTCCAAACCGCTTAAGGTTCTCGCTGCGAACCAAGTGCTTTCTGCTCCTAACGCGAGCTGCTCAGCGCCACTCGGGCCTGGTGGCATTAGCTGCTCAACGGGAGGTTTTTATTGCCGTTCTTCAAACCGTTTGCGATCTTAGTAGGTTTCCTGCGCACGATTTCCACGGCTAAGACGGGCCATTCGTCGCGAACGACGCTTCGCGGCGCCGCGTGCTCATCCGGACTGTCGCTGCGCTCCAAGCCACTTACGGCCGTCGAGTTCGCCTCAATGGATTCGGCTTCAGGGACGGATCGCGCGGCGACATACGGGCCTCGCGCCGCCTGCTCATCCGGACTGTCGTTGCGCTCCAGGCCGCTTACGGCCGTCGGATTCGCCTCAATGGATTCGGCTCCAGGGTCGGACCGTTTGGCGACGCACGGCACTCAGGGCGGCTGCTCATCGGGACTGACGTTGCGCGCCAAGTGCCCCGCAAGGTGGTAACCTGCTTGCGAATTGACCCCTTCATTTTCTGCACGATATAATGACATCTGGCATTTGAGCGGGAGTAACTCAGTGGTAGAGTGCGACCTTGCCAAGGTCGAAGTCGCGGGTT
>JBGPLR010000222.1:0-5934 GCA_041486545.1 Terriglobia bacterium | reverse complement strand
GGCGTCCCCGACGGGATTTGAACCCGTGTTACCGCCGTGAAAGGGCGATGTCCTAGGCCGGGCTAGACGACGGGGACGCTTGCGGTGGGAAACTCACTGGACCTTGTTGATGTTAACAGCCGAATAAAGACGCTGTCAAAAGAGCTGGCATGATCCTCAGGCTGCCCGATGAGCGCCACGGCTCCCGAGGTTGCCTGGTCAGTTGCTACCATCGCAAAGGCCCAGTCCTCAACGCACCTCAGGGCCAGCCTATCCGTACAACATCGCCTGAACACCTTTGGTCTGCTGGATCAGGGTGAATTGGGGTTCGGTGCGCGCGGGAAAGCGCTCCCGCGTAGTAACATCAAAGAAAAGCATTTGAGGAACCCCATTGGAAGCAAACGGTACTGAAGCAGTCAGGACAGTCTCACTGGTGCGCCATTACAAATTGGGGCGGTCAGTGATTCCCGCGGTGGATGGCGTCAACATCGCCGCCAACCGCGGAGGGTTTGTGGCTCTGCTGGGTCCTTCCGGATCAGGCAAGTCCACTCTGCTGAACCTGATTGCCGGACTGGACCGGCCGGACTCCGGCGCCATTGTCGTGGAAGGCCAGAATCTGGCCACGCTTACGCCTGCTGAGCTGGCGCAATATCGCCGCCACACCGTGGGCATGGTCTTCCAATCCTTCAACCTGGTCCCCAACATGACGCTCTATGAAAACGTGGAGCTGCCCATGCGCTTTGCCGAGGTACGCCGCCGCGAGCGTAAGGACCGCGTGCGCGAAGCGCTGGAACGGGTGGGCCTGAGCGATCGCATGAAGCACCGGCCCAGCGAGCTGTCCGGCGGCGAGCAGCAGCGGGCGGCGCTGGCGCGGGCACTGGTCAATCGCCCCAAAATTCTGCTGGCGGACGAGCCCACCGGCAACCTGGATTCAAAAACCGGCACGGAAATCATGGACCTGATCACGGAACTAAACAAAACGCTGGAGATGACGGTGATCATGGTGACGCACGAGCGCTCTCTGGCGGAGCGCTACGCTGACAAAATGGTATTTCTGGGCGACGGCAAACTTGTCGGCGAGACCGAAAATGCCAAACGGAAGGGAGTTCTCGCGCGGTGAGAGTCTACGATCTAGTCGAGCTTGCCGGACGCAACCTGCGCGAATCCGTGTTGCGCAATTCGCTCACCACGCTGGGGATTGGTGTGGGCGTGGCGTCGTTCGTTGCCTTCCTTTCCCTGGGGATCGGGCTACAACGTTTGGTCAACCGCCAGTTGGGCAGGTCAGGACTTTTCGATTCTGTATTAGTTACTTCGCGGCAGTTCCGCAGCCCGCGGTTTGGACCCGCCGCCAACACTCCCCCCGCGCCGCCCAAGGCCCTGGACGATGCCGCGCGCAAGAGCTTCCTTCAGATGCCTGACGTGGTGGAAGTTTATTCCAACTTCAGCGCCGTAGGCGAATTCCGCATGGCGGCCACCCAGCCCGACGATTCTCACTTTGCCGTCGTCGGTGGCTTGCCGGAGTCGGCGCGCAGCAGTGAAGCCTTTGACGATGCGCAAGGCAAGTTCTTTTCCTCGTCCGACGCGCATGAGGTCGTCCTGATGGCAGACTTTGCGCGGACTTTGCTGGGGCTCCCTGATAAGGACCTGGGCGCCGACAGCAAACTAACCAACGATCAGGCCCAGCAACTGTTAGGTAAAGAAATCATCTTCCGTTATCCCGAGCGCCAGGCGCAGGATGTTCCGCCGCCTCCGCCGCCGGGCGGCAGCTCTTCCCAGGGCGATGACATTCCCGGCGTAAATATTGTGCGCAAAATCCAGACCTTGAGGATTGTCGGCATCGTGAACGCCGAGCCATATCGTGGTATGCGCAACGGCAGGACGTCAGCTTTTTTGCCCATCGCTTTCGCGGAATCATTGAACATGATGCAGCCCATTGACATCAGCGCCATTATGCGTCCGGGGCAGGGCAAGACTTATCCGGCTTTGGTCGTACGCGTGGCCAAGAGCAAGGAAGTTACTCGTGTGGAAGAAGAGATCAAGAAGCAAGGCTTCAACACGTTTTCGATCATGGACGCGTCCAAAAGCCTGACAAAATTCTTTTTTCTGCTCGACATGTTCCTTGGCGTGTTCGGCAGCCTGGCGCTGGCCGTGGCATTTTTAGGGATTGTAAACACGCTGGTCATGGCCATTCTGGAACGGCGGCGTGAGATCGGCATCATGAAGGCCCTAGGCGCCAGTGACGGCGACGTTAAACGCATCTTCTTCGTGGAAGCCGGCTCCATGGGTGTTCTCGGCGGATCGCTGGGCGTGGCCATCGGATGGACCATTGGCCGAATCATCAATTCCGTAACCAACTTTTATCTGCAGCAGCAGGGAATGCGGCCGGAAAATTTCTGGGTGGTGCCGCTGGGGCTGGTGATTTTTGCTATCGGTTTTTCCGTACTGGTGAGCTTGTTTGCCGGACTCTATCCGGCGTCGCGCGCGGCACGGCTGGATCCCGTCCAGGCTTTGCGGCATGACTAAGGCCCTCTGCGCGCTGCTGCTTCTTGCCGGCACGCTTTCAGGATTCGCCGCTGAGCGCGTGCAGTGTGGTTCGGTCAAGAGCCGCTACATGCCGGCGTCCGTCGGCTACTGCGCCATGCTTCCGCCGGACTATGACGCGCAGCCGGCCAGGAAGTTTGCCGTTTTGTATTTCCTCCACGGGTTGGGCGGCGACCAGAGCTTCCTGGTCTCCAGCGGCGGCTGGCAGATGATTGAGGACCTGTGGGAGCAGAAGCGCCTGGGCCAATTTGTCATCATCACGCCGCAAGCGGACACGTCGTTCTACATCAATGCGAAAGACGGCCGGGTCAGGTACGAGGACTTCTTCATCCGCGACTTTGTCCCCCAAATGGAGAAGAAGTTCCGCCTGCTGGGTACGCGCTCCGGGCGGGCGATTGCCGGTGTTTCCATGGGCGGCTACGGCGCGCTGCGTTTCGCCTTCAAGTATCCGCAGATGTTCGTCGCCGTGAGCGCGCACATGCCGGCGCTGCTGGAGCGTTTGCCGCGGGGTTCCGCCAACTCCGGCCTGGCCAATTTTCTGGGACCCGCTTTCGGCACGCCGCTGGACGAAGCTTTCTGGAAGGCCAAATCGCCTTTCATCCCGGCGCGGGCGGCGGACCTCAAGAGCCTGAAGATTTATTTTGATTGCGGTGATCGCGACGATTTCGGCTTTGACGCCGGCGTGCGCCAAATGGACAAGCTGTTGAGCGATCGTCATGTCGCGCACGTGGCCCATGTTTATCCCGGCCAGCATGACTTGGCGTTCGTGGCCCAGCACCTGCGGGAATCATTGGAATTTGACGCGCGGGCGCTGGGTATAAAAAAATAACGCTTCACAAACCGACGTTTGACGAAATGACACCAACTATGAGGATGGAGCTGACAAAAATGAACGTGAGGAACACTTAGATGAAGTGGCTCATCGTTGTGTTGGCGGCAGCCGGCCTTGTGGCGGCCACGCTGGCCCTGCGCGAACACTATCGTACGGAGACGTCCCCTTGCAGCATCAATGAGAAGTGGGACTGCGGAACGGTCAACCATAGCCCCTATGCGCTGTTGGGCGGGATTCCCGTGGCAGTGATTGGGATGGTTGGTTACGCCTTGCTCGGCGCGCTGGCGTTCAAGAAAGCCTGGCGACTGCTGACGGCGGCTGCGCTCGTCGGACTCGCTTTTTCACTATACCTGACCCATATTGAAGCCAAGGTCTTGGGTGTCTGGTGCATTTACTGCGTCATGTCATTGGCCGCGATTTCCTTGATCAGCCTTTTGTCGGTGATACAGACGGTCGCCCAGATGGTCAGGAATCGCGCCTAGGGTCGCTCCGCGTACTCTAGGCATTTCCCGGCGATCATGAGTACCGGCAGCCCCGTTGCTTGAGACGATGTACCGCCGTAATGGCTGCTTTCAGCGGCCTTATAGTTACAATCTACCCATTTTGGAGCAGTCCTAAGTCGCCACATACCCTCACCTTAAAATTACAGACAGAGGAGTATAGGTCATGAAGAAGGTATTCTTTTGCGTCGTCTATCTGGTGTTCTGCGTGAGCGTTGCCATCCCGCAAGAGTGCAAGAAGACCGATTACAGCGCTGACCAACAGAAATACATGGAAACCGCGTTGCAGAAGTTCACTGCCTGCCAGCTTCCCCTGGACAAAGGCTGCCGTGCGGCCCTGGCGCAGGCGCTGGAACAGATTTATGGCGTCAAGGATTTCGGCGCCGACTCCAAGTACATGACGCCCGCGCAGATCGCCGCGAAGGCGTCTGGCGACTGGGAACATCTGGGCGCGGCCACCGATCAGGAAGCGTTGAAAAAAGCCCAGAGCGCCGCCAACTGCGGCAAGGCAGTGATTGCCGTGATGTCAGGAGAGAACGGAGGCCATGTGGCCATCATTCTTCCTGGCCCACTCACGCCTTCCGGCGGTTGGAAACTGGAAGTGCCGAATTCCGCCAGCTTCTTCACCCACAATCCGGGAAAGTCATTCGCCGGCAAACCGCTTTCGTATTCTTTCCCCAAAGCCGAAGGGATAGAGATTTACGCCAAGAAATAATTGAAGTTCTATCCTCTCTTGTAGCCGCGCGGGCTTGGGCAGCCGCGCGGTTTCTTGTGTTGGGAGCTATCCGCGCGTGAGGCCGCTAATTGTCTCTAGAACCTTGCTCCACACCGCTGATCCCGGATCAACAATCTCAAAGTGCCCGATCTTCGGCAGGGTGATGAGCTCTACTTTCTCGCCCAGTTTCTTCTTGCGCTCCGCGTAGCGCTGGCTGATTTCATAGGGCACGTCATCGTCGGCCGTGCCGTGAATCAGTTTCTGGACCGCGTGGGGGATGGGCTTCTCCGCGGGCGAAGCTTCGCGATAGTGGTCGGGGACCTGGGTTGGCGATCCGCCCAGAAAGTTGGCCACGGCGTCATTGCTCAAGTGCAGGTCGTATCCGCGGCGCAAGTCGAGCACGCCGGCCAGTGAGAGCACGCGGGTCGCGGTGGGTTCAAATGCGGCCAGGCATAGCGCCAACTGCCCGCCAGCCGAGTGTCCGGCCACGCAGACGCGTTTGATATCCAAAGGCGGCAGAGTGCTCTTTTGCTGGGATTCAAGCAGCGCGCGATAGGCGCTGCGGATGTCTTCAAAGCTGCCGGGCCAGCCTCCGCCGGGGTTGCCGACGCGGCGATATTCAACATTCCAGCTGGCGATACCGGCTTGCTTCAGCGCGCCACACAGGTGGCCCGCGTAAATCAGGTCATACTTGGCCCGCCAATATCCGCCATGAATAAAGAAAACCGCGGGGTGAGGTCCTTTGCCGGAGGGAATACGCACGTCGGCGAACTGAAATTCACCCGGCCCGTAGCTCATGCGCAAGTCGGCCGCAGGAGGCTTGCTGGCAAGAATGCCTTCGCTCTGGGCGGAACTGTTGCTCGTCATTGCGGCAGTATAGCAACACCGAGTGAATCTGGCCTCCATTGGGGTGGGTGGACAGAAAAACCGGGCAAGCGCTGTGCTTGCCCGGGTCTCAGAGGAGACGCAGCCAGGAAAAAATCATTTGGGCTGGGTGTGCGACGAAGACGCCCCAGACGAAGCCGAACCACCCGACGATCCAGAAGAAGACGATCCGGAAGAACTCCCGCCGCCGGAAGAAGAAGATGATGAATGCGAAGAGCCGCCGCTGGAGCCGGAAGAAGAGCCGCCACCCCCGGAGTACCCGCCACCGCTACTGGAGTGCGATCCACCGGAGTACGATCCGCCGCCGCTGCTGGAATGCGATCCGCCAGAGTACGACCCGCCGCCACCGCCGTGCCCGGCGGCAACCAAACCGCTGCCAGAACCGTGGCCCGTCGAAGCCGTCGTAGAGGATCCACCCTTGCCGCCGTGCGACCCGTTTGCAGCGCCAGACCCGTTGCTTCCCGTGCGCGCGACGGTGCGGT
>JBGPLR010000221.1:0-5972 GCA_041486545.1 Terriglobia bacterium | reverse complement strand
TGATGGCCTCGCACGGCCGCCGAGGGATTTCCGCGCTGGTACTGGGCAGCGAGACCGTCAAAGTGCTTACGCACTCCAGGATCCCGGTGCTGGTTCATCGCTAAAGGCAGTCCGGACGCACAGCGGTGCGGCGAGCAGCCCGCCGCAGACGCAGATCAAAACGTTGCGAAATTGATTCACGTGAGCGGTTTGTCGCGAAGCGACCACGCACGCGAAGGGACCAGATTAAGGGCGAGGCCTGAGTCGCGCCGAGCCCGCTGCAACAAGAGCAGAACAGCCTTTGCAGAATCGTTGCCCGCCGGCGGTTTGTCGCGAAGCGACCAACAAAAAGACGCTATGCTGTCAGTATGTTCAAGTCTTGCGGGCGATCCACGCCATGATCAATCCACGCCACGTCAACACCATGAATGCCCGGCGCTATCTGGTGCTTCTGGTGGTTGTGCTGGGCAGCACTCTGGGTGACGTTTTTCTTTCCCGCGGCATGAAGCAGATCGGCCACATCACCACGTCGAACTGGCGCGATCTCACGCTGGCCATCACCAACCCCTGGGTGGTGCTGGGGACCTTGCTGCTGATCGCCTTCTTTGCCTCGTATCTCTCCGCGCTGTCCTGGGCGGACTTGTCTTACATCATGCTCATCACGGCGTTCGGCAACGTGCTCACGGCACTGCTGGCAAGGTTCATGCTGCACGAGCACATTCCTCTCACCCGCTGGACGGGAATCCTGCTGATCACCTTTGGCGTGGCCTTTGTGGGGAGCGGGCCGTCGCTGACCGTGACGCATGTTGAGAGTGGCGATCCGGCAGACGCTGCCGCGCCTTGTGGGATTTCCAAGCCATGAGCATTCACCACCATCTTGCCAACTCCATCTTTATCGTATTGCTGGTGGCCTTCACTACTTTCGGAGACTTGCTGATGGCCAGGGCCATGCGCCAGGTAGGCGACGTAGATTTGCTGCGTAAGCAGTCAGGGCTCGCCGGCGTAGTCCGCGCTGTCCTGTCCAAAATGTCGTTTTATGGCGCGATGCTTTGTATGACGGCCAGTTTTTTCAGCTTGCTGCTAGCGCTTTCATTGATTGATCTGAGCATCGTGATCCCGGCGTCGTCCTCGCTGACGTTCTTGTCCACGCTGCTTGGCGCCAAGTTTTTCCTCAGAGAGCATGTTGACCGGCGGCGCTGGATAGCCGGCGCGGTTGTGACCTGTGGAATCATATTGCTGGCCATGGAATGAGCGATGTGGCGCATGCGAGACATTTAATTCTGACGAGGCTGCTTGATGTGTTAAAAAAGCGCGGAGAGAACATTAGCGATGAAAGCAGAGATGCCCAAAGCGCCCAAAGAGTGGACGAAGCGATTTGATAAACAGCCCGGATGCAACGATATTTTGGCTCGACTGAAAAAGGGAGGACGTGACCCCGACACCATACGTTGGTACTTGTGGTACGACTGTGATCCCGAAAACTGGCGCAAACTCCAGAAATCGCACGAGCACAATAGGAGAGAAATAAAGAGACTCAAAAAGGGACTGGCAATGTTGACGCCTGAGCTTATCAATCAAATTGAACAGTCTCTTCAGCTCTTCAGGTGCGGCGAAGCCACATTACAACAGCTTCCAGATGTGATGAGAAAATTCCGAGAGTGGTTCAATCTAAATTGCGCACTCAACAAGTCAAAACAGCTGAACTTTCATTGGCGGCTTCTCCCGGTGTTTGATTTCTGTCGATTTGGTATCAACCCCGACCAACCTGAGCGGCGGGGTTGGGAGAGGGACGTGTCTGAGCTTGTGAACGCTGCTTTTGATGTGCATGATTGGATCGAAGGAAGACCGAAGGTCACCGTTGATTCCGTCCGCCGTTACCAGCAGCGTAAGCGCTTCTACAGCAAGCGCGACATAGAACGATTTTTTCCAATAAATCGCTGAAAGTGTTCGCTAGATAAACGTTTACCTACGCGAATATGGTGCAAGAGAACGTGCGCAGAGAACAGCGTCATGTCGTGGTGCTTTGCGGCAAGGGTTACATCCGGTAGGAGTCTGAACGGTGAAACTTCTAGAATGGTTCTTGCAGGTGAAGCTGTTGATGGTGGAGATTGCCTCGACTGTCTCACTTGGCATGTTGCTCGTGTGGGTTCTGTGGCGAGAATACAAGCACCTGTTTCGTTGAGCCGATCTTGTCATCATTGATCCATTTTGTGGCGGCGGTGGCCTTTCTTTGGCGGTTTGTCGCGCAGCGACCAGAATATGGTGCCGGGAGGGGGAGTCGAACCCCCAAGACCCGAAGGTCGGCGGATTTTGAGTCCGCTGCGTCTGCCAGTTCCGCCATCCCGGCTCGGAGGGCAGGTGAAAAAGCAGTTTTCAGTATCGCACAGCCAGCCAAAATACTGCCACTGCCGGCTCCGGCACCAGAACGTCATTAGGCTGCGCTGTGTTTCTTCTCCAGATAGAAGAAGACCGCGGGGGTCACGAGCAATGACAACACCATGGAGATCGAGGTCCCGCCGATGACCGCGATAGCCAGCGGTTGCAGCATCTCTGAGCCGGCGCCCAGGGCGAATCCCAGGGGAAGCATTCCGGCCACGGTCGCCAGGGCGGTCATGAAGATGGGACGCAGGCGGCGTCGGCCGGCTTGAATCATGGCTTCTTCCGGCTCAAATCCCGCGTGGGCGAATTTCTGGTGCGCGTCGAGCAGCAAAATGCCGTTCTTGGCCACAATGCCGATCACCATGATGATGCCCATGATCGAAGCCAGGTTGATGGTTTTTCCCGTTACCAGCAGGCCCAGCAGCCCGCCGGAAATCGAAAGCAAAGAGGAACTCAGGATGGCCACCGGCGCGGCAAAGTTGCGAAACTCAAACAGCAGCACGGTGAAGACCAGCACCACGGCCAGCACCAGCACGATCGCCATGTCGCGGAAATCTTTTTTCTGTTGCGCGTAGAGACCGCCATACGCCACCCGCACCGAAGAAGGCAGGTGCAGGTCGGACACCGCTTTCTGGACCTTGCTTATCCCGCTGCCCAGGCTCACGCCCTCAAATCTCGCGGTGACTTCCACCAGCCGCTGCAGGTTCTCGCGAATAATTTCCGTCTGTCCGGGGAGTTCCTTCATCTGCGCCAGCGCGCCCAGTGTGGCGGTTTTGCCGGTTGAACTGGTCAGCAGAGTGTCGCTCATGGCTTCCAGAGACCCGCGGTTCTGTTCGGGAAAACGCACGCGGATGGTGTACGCGCGGTTGTTGGCGATCAACGGCGTGGCCGCGGTAACTCCCTGCAGGATGGCTTCAGCGTCCGTGGATACCTCTTCTGCCGTAAAGCCAGCTTTGGCTGCAATGGTTGGATTCACGCGAAATTCAGCGGCCGGGCCGCTCATGGTGTTCTCAATGCCATTCTTCAGGTCCACTACGCCAGGAATTTTCTTAATGGCATCAGCCACGCGCGGCGCCAGTTGTTCCAAAAGCTTTGGATCTTCGGAGAACAGCTTGATTACGACCGGTTCAGGAGCGCCCGTGAGGTCGCCGATCATGTCCTGCAGGAGCAGAGGAAAATCCGTGTGCACTGCGGGCTCCTCCCGCTCGACTTGGGCACGCACCTCCGCAATCACCTCGTCGGTGGTGCGGTCTCTCTTTTTCTTCAGCTTCACGGAGATGTCGCCGCGGTTCGCCTCAGTCACCGCCGCCAGCCCCAGCTGCAAGCCGGTGCGCCGGGACGTGCTCTCAACTTCCGGGACATCGCGCAGAATTTGTTCCAGATGAGAAACCACGCGGTCAGTTTCCTGCAGCGAGCTTCCCGCCGGCATGAGGTAGTCAAGAATGAAGCCGCCTTCATCCATTTCCGGCAACAGATCAGAGCCCAGACCCATATAGCAGCCAACGGAAACCGCCACCAATACGGCGGCCCCTGCCAGGAGCCATCGCGGGTGTTCCAGTGCGCGCCGCAGCCAGCGTTCGTAGAAGTTGATAATGTGCGCGAAGAAGCCTTTTAAAGACGTCTCTTCCGCCGCCATGAGTTTGCGGATTTCGATGTCCTCGTCCAGGACGTCTTCGTTGTCCGGCGCTTCCGGGGCCGTGTTCTTGCGGCGCAGCAGGTAGATGCCCAGCGTGGGTGTCCAGGTCAGCGCCAGGACCAGTGAAGTCAGCAGCGCCACGCTCATGGTCACGGCCAAGGCGCGGAAGAAAGTCCCATTCACACCGGTCATGGAAACCAGCGGAAGAAAAACCACGATGGGCGTGAGCGTGGACCCAACCAGCGGCACGGTGATTTCTGCAAGCGCGCTGTAGACGGCGGTAATTCTTCCTTCCCCGGCATCGCGATGAAGAACAATGTTCTCCACCATCACAATCGCGTTGTCGATCACCAGCCCAACCGCCGCGGCCAGCCCGCCCAGAGTCATCAGGTTGAAGCTATGGCCCGTCATATTCAGTACGATGAAGGTCACCAGGATGGTGATGGGGATCACCAGCCCGGCCACGACCGAGCTGCCCCAGTCGCGGAGAAAGACCACCAGCACAATCGCGGAGAGGATCAGTCCCAGAAAAATGGCGTCGCGAACGCTCTTGATGGAGTCCTGCACAATTCCCGATTGGTCATAAAAGGGCGTCAGTTGAATGCCGGGAGGCAGCGTGCCTCTGATGAGCTGGACTTCATCGTGCACTTCATTGGCCACGGTGACGGTGTTGCTGTCCGGCTGGCGATTGATGTTGATCAGCACGGCGGGTTTTCCATCGGCGCGCACCAGAGTGTAGATGGGCCGGACGGACTGATGCACCGTGGCCACGTCGCCGATACGCACCGGAATCCCGGCCGGCGTATTCTTGACCACGGTTTGCGCCAGCTCTTCTGAACTTCTCGCCTGCCCGTTCACCAGCCCCAGCACCAGTTGGTGGTTGCGATCAAACAAGCCCGGCGAATCAATCAGGTTGGTGGCTTTTACCGCGTTCAAAATGTCAGTCACCGTCACTGACGTTGCCAGCAGCTTGGCTGGGCTGGGCGTGATCTCAAATTCCGGTTCCTGCCCGCCTTGGACCACCACCGTGGCCACACCGTTTCTGCGGTTCAGTCGCGGCGCGATTTCATAGGTCGCAATTTCCCACAGCCTGGTTTGGGGAACTGTATCCGACGTCAGGCTGTATCCCAGGATCGGAAAAGACGCAAAGGTCAGCCGGTGGCTGTCAACCTTGGTTCCCGCAGGGAGTTCGCGTTCAACCGAGGCCAGCGCCGCATCCACCAACTGCAGCGTCTTGAACATGTCTACTTCCCAGTTGAAGAATAGATCAATCTCCGCCGAGCCCCGGCTGGTAATCGAGCGCACGGTCTCCAGTCCCTGTACGTTGTTGACCGCTTGTTCCACGGGGCGGGTGATGGTGACCATCATCTGGTCAATCGGCATTACGCCGTTGTCAATGCCGATTACGATGCGGGGAAAATCGGTGGAGGGAAAGACAGCTACGGGAATATTAAACGCCTGATACGCGCCCACCAGGGCGACCACGATGATGACAAAGATCACCGGCCGCGAGTTCTTGCTAAACCACTGGCCATGGACGGCGCTGTTCCGGACGGCGGCCCCGTTCGCTGTCTTCGCCTGGTCCGCCATTTATTTTTCGCCGCCGCTCTTGCCGCTTGCTTTGGTAGCGACGTCACCCTCGTCTTTATCTTTTGCCGGACTTTTTGCCGGAGAATCTTTTGACGGAGACGCGGCTTCAGCCTTTTCGACCTTGACCTTGGTCTTGTCCGGCAGACCATAGGCGCCCTGGCTGACCACCTGTTCTCCGGCGTTGAGTCCGGAAACGATTTGGACTTCCTCCGACGTCTGGATCCCGGTCTTCACTTCGCGGCTATGGGCCTCACTCTGGCCGTCAATGACCATGACCTGCGCGGCGTCTTTATCGGCATTGAGCACGGCCTCGGCCGGGACCACCAGCGCGTCGTGGACGGTTTGCGCCGTGATCGAAAGCTGCACGGTCGTGCCCGGACGCAATTCC
>JBGPLR010000220.1:0-5977 GCA_041486545.1 Terriglobia bacterium | reverse complement strand
TCCAGGTCCAGCGTGGTATTGAGCACGTCAGCCACTTCGATGAGAAGAGACTCAACGTCCACGCGCTGCGGTGAAGGAGATGTAACCATGGATTCCACGTTTAATGATAGCAGCTTGCCGCTGTGCGATTGGCTGAAGGAACAGTTACGAAAAGAATTCGCCGCCGGATGAGCTGTCTCCGGCGGCGTTTCGTTCCAAAGAAACAGTTAGAAGGGCTAGAAACGCAAGATGGGCCCGGTGGAGAAGCGGAAATCTGTCTGCGTGTTGCTGAAAACGTGCGCGCCGTGATAGTCAAGTTGCGCGATGCGCCAGGAAAAGCGGTCTGTCAGCTTGTAGTCCGCGCCACCACCGAGCACCCAGGCAGCGGCGGTGTCTGAAGGAGCGAAGTCACTGGAGATATGCGCCACGCCAAACAGGCCGTGAGCAAACAGGTTCACGCGGTCCATGCGACGGTTGAGCTGCGGACCAAAGAGCATGTTGTATTCGCGGGCGTGCAGCCCGGCAATGGACTTGTAGTTGCCGCTGAGGTCGGCCTTCAAGCCCAGCCAGTCATTCACGTTGCCCGTGAGCGCGGCTTCAAATCCGCTGGCTTTGGAAAGCGTGTCGCCGTTCAGGAACGAATAACCCAGATAAACTTCACCGGCGGGAGCGTCACTGCGCCCGCGTTGCGCCCATCCCGGCAAGCTGCATGCCAGGAATGCAAATCCTAAAATGAACTTACGCATTTTGAATCCTTACCTCCTAAGACATTGGTTGGCCAGATGAAAGTGAGAAGCAAGAGCCCGCAACGGAGTTGCCTTACCAAAGTGGTGAGGCCGGCAGGACAAGGAGTACGTGAACGAAACATCGGGACGGCAGAAGTCTTAATGGCCCTGAAACTCCGGCGCGCCGAGTTCATGTACGATGGCCACGCCTGAGCTGGTGCCGATGCGGTTGGCGCCGGCTTCAATCATCGCCAGAGCGGTGGTGGCGGTGCGGACGCCGCCGGAAGCTTTTACGCCGGCGCGGTCGCCGACAACGCCCCGCATCAGCGAGACATCTTCCACCGTGGCGCCGCCGAGAAAACCCGTTGCGGTCTTAACGAAGTCAGCTTTGGCGGCCAGGCTGAGTTCGCAGCAAAGGATTTTTTCTTCGAGCGTGAGCAGCGGGGCTTCCAGAATCACTTTCACAATCGCGCCGCCGGCGTGGCCGACTTCCACCACCGCAGCAATATCATTCTGGACGGCCTGGCGGTCGCCCGACTTAAGCGCGCCCAGGTTAATCACCATGTCCAACTCCTGCGCGCCCAGGCGGACCGCTTCTTCGGCCTCAAAGCGTTTGACCGAAGTATGGTTCACGCCGTGCGGGAAGCCAATGGTGGTAGCGACTTTCACCGGAGTGCCGTTCAGCAGGGAAGCAGCAACGCTGATCCACCACGGACTGACGCAGACCGCGGCGAAGTTGAAGAACGCCGCTTCCTGGCACAGATGGACAATCTGGTTGCGCGTGGTCTCCGGCTTAAGAATGGTGTGGTCAATGCTGGCGGCCAGCGCCTGCCATCCGCGCACGTGAATCTGCGCATCTGAAAGGACTTGAGACATTCGAGACCCCAATTGTAATTCCCGTTACTCGCTTTCCGCAAGGATGCAAATATCGGGCAGGTTACGAAAGCGCTCTGCGTGATCGAGCCCATAGCCGACCACAAACTTGTCCGGAATCTGAAAGCCCACGTAGTCAGCCTGGATGTTCGCCTTGCGGCGCGAAGGTTTGTCCAGCAGCGCGGCAATCTTCAGCGAGCGCGGCTGGTGCGACAGCAGATGCTCCTTGAGAAAGGTCAGCGTCAAGCCGGTGTCCAGGATGTCTTCCACCAGGATGATGTTCAGGTCGCGCAGCGGCGCGGTGACGTCCTTGATCAGCTGGACTTCGCCCGCGCTCTTCTTTTCCGTCCCGTAACTGCGTACGGCGATGAAGTCAAACGTCGCGTTGAGCTGGATCTGCCGCGCCAGGTCGGCGAGGAAAAGGCACGCGCCTTTCAGCACCCCAATCAGCACCACCGACTGGCCGGCAAAATCCCTGGTTATCTGCTGCCCCATCCGGGCGACGGCGTCAGCGATCTGTTCGCGGGAAAGGAGAACGTCCATGGTGGAAGCCTTTATAACAAGGGGCAATCGTCATCGCCAAGAGTTTTTTGTGAGATGGTACTTAGTATTTGGTAGTTGGTAGTTGGTATTTGGCATGTTCGATCCGGCAATCGCTCTGCCGGGTTCGCCCGGGGTGACAATTGGCGCTTTGTTCCAAACGCAAAGAATTTTCCCAAACACCAAAGAACACCGTCCTTGGCCGGCAATCGCCAATTGAGCCATCCGTCCTGCCGGTTTTGCTAAGTACCAAATACTGAATACCAAGTACCCAATACCACCGTCATTCATTTACACTTTCTGCTTCCCATCGAGGTTCCCCATGCCCATGCCCGAATATAGCGACCTGGTCGCCCAAGCCAAAAAAGAAATCAAAGAAATTGATTCCGCCGAACTCAAGAGCATCCAGCAATCCGGCGAAGAATTCATTCTGCTCGACGTGCGCGAGCCCGACGAAGTAGAGCAAGGCGCCATCGCCGGCGCGGTGCCGCTGCCGCGGGGCGTCTTGGAATACAAGATTGACACCGTCACCACCGACAAAGACGCCAAGATCGTCTGCTACTGCGGCGGCGGAGGCCGGTCGGCGCTGGCGGCCAGCAACCTGCAACGTATGGGCTTCAAGAACGTGGCGTCGCTCGCAGGCGGATACAAGAAGTGGAAAGAAGGTAAATAGCACCTAGCTACTAGCCGCTAGTAGCTCTTCACCATGCCTACTCCCACTCCGGTACCAGCAGAATCGTCAGCGTCAACGGAACCGGCCGCCGTCCTGTGCAACGCCGCTTCCGACGGCGACCCTTCGGACATCGTTACTTCAAAGATCGTTATTACAAAGATCGTTGCGGAGTCTGCCACGGCTTTTGCTTCGCCCACGGAAGGCAAGCCCGGGCGATTCTACCGTCCTGAGCTTGACGTGCTGCGTTTCGTTGCCTTCTTTGGCGTTTTCATCTTCCATGCGTTTCCTCACTACCAGAGTTTCTACGCCGCCAGCGGATTTCCCGACTGGTTGGCGAAGAGCGCGATTTCTTTTCTCGTCGCCGGCGCATACGGCGTGGATCTTTTCTTTGCACTGAGCGCATATCTGATCACCGGCTTGCTGCTGCGCGAACGCGGCGACACCGGCCAGCTTCACGTTCGCGGGTTTTACCTCCGGCGAATCCTCCGCATATGGCCGCTGTACCTGAGCTTTGTGGCCTTGGCCGCGCTGCTGTCGATGTGGCTGCCGCAACAAAGGCTGGCGTGGCAGTACATTGCCGGTTACACCTTGCTGGCAGGGAACTGGGTGTACGTTTTTCACGGACTGCCTGCTGGCATCACCATTCCGCTGTGGACGGTCTCCATTGAAGAGCAGTTCTACCTGACCTGGCCGCTGGCGGTCCGCCGGGCCAGCGTTACCGGCATGGTGTGGATCGCGGTGGGCGTGCTGGTGGTGGCCAACGCGGTGCGTGTGTGGCTTGCCCTGTCCGGCGCGTCGCTGCAAGCCATGGAGTACAACACATTCACACGGCTCGATCCCATCGCGCTGGGGATTCTGCTGGCCTTATTTGCCGACAGGAAAACCTTTGACCACAAAGGACACGAGGGAACACAAAAGGGAAATCGTCGCCAAGGCTCTTTGGGATCCTCTGAGCCCTCTGTGGTAAGGCGTTTGGGGCTAGCGATTGCAGGCGCCGCGACTCTGGTCGGCTGTGCAACGTTCAACGGATGGACCAACCCGGAGAGTCCGGAAACCTGGCGTCTGGCCGTGACCCATCCGCTGATCGCGCTGGGAAGCGTGGCGATCTTGATGGCGTTTGTCGGAGCGGAGCATAGCTGGTCGCGGAACCCCGTCTTGATCTATCTGGGGAAGATTTCGTACGGACTGTACGTGGTCCACGTGCTGGGATTGTTCCTGGCCCAGCGCTTCCTGCACCCGGCTTCCTTATTAGGAGTGATGACGCAGGCGGTGGCGGGATTGGCGATTACCGTCGTGCTGGCTGCCGCGTCGTATCGCTGGCTGGAAACGCCGTTCCTGAAACTGAAAGAACGGTTCGCGCACGTGCAGAGCCGGCCTGTGTGACATTTCATTTCACTTAAGCTGCAACAAACTGCAACACAATCGCAAAACATTTACGCTATTAATCGCTGGGAAAATCACATCGCACAGATCTCGTGATTTCTGTTACCAGATCTTATTTCCGCTTGATTTGTCAAAGAACTGTCTTGTTTGGAACAGAAGACATGTCGCCTTGCTGTTTATCATTTGCCAACGGTACCCCACATTCATGCATCGCAATTTGCATACGTGTGTGCCCGTCGTTCGACAGGTTGCCCAGTTCGGTTTGCCGCAACACATTCATATTCTTTGAGGAAGCAGTATGCGCAGTAAGCAGTACCCGCTGAACTCCGCCTGGGCTCGTCTACATTGGAAATTCGCTGTATGTGCGGTGGCAGTCGTTTGCATCGGGCTCAAGATGGGTTCGCAAACGTGGAGCCCGATCGTCACTGTGGGTCCCGGGTACGTTGATTGCTTCACGCGGCAAGTGGTGCGGACCAGCGCTGATGTGGTTTATGTGTTCACCAACGCCAGCGGATTTGATGGCGGCACCGCACCTTCTTCCGTCCGCGTGTACAAGGGTTCGCCGGCGAGCAATCCCACGAGCTTTGCGGAGATGGACGCTGCCCACCGTCCGGCAAACAGTGTGCGCATGGGCGGTGTGGAAGCCAAAATCGCCGGAGCCGACCGTTTTATTCAGGTCGTCTATGAAGACATGGGCGCGGGCCAGACCAGGTACGTGAAGTTCGACACGCTGACCGATACCTGGGGAACGCCGGAAGTGGTGGGTTCGCTCAACGGCCTGAACAGCTTGAAACGCTACATGGGTAAGACCGGTTTGGCGCTGGACTCGAGCGGCGCGCCGCACGTGATCACCGGAGGCGCGAGCGAAGCGATGTATTACACCAACCGGACAGGTGCAAGCTGGACTGCGCCCGTGCTGGTGGGCAGCAGCAGCGCGGAAATGCATCCGTCGCTGGCGTTTGATCTCACTGGTATCCTGCATCTTGCCTACTATGACGGCAACGTCAGCGTCTATTACCGGCAACGAGATCCGCTGAGCGGCGTATGGAGTTCGCGGGAAACCGTTTCCGCGAATGCTTCCGGTAGCCAGTCCGATGAATCGCCGTCGCTGGTCATTGATTCCAGCGGCCGTCCGCTGGCGAACTACATTGCCGGAGATTTCACTTTCCATTACCGGCTGGTCCGCCGCGTCGCCGCCAACAACTGGGCAGACATCAGTCCCACCGCGGCGGTGGCTGGACATTCTCCGGGTCTTTACATTGACATCGCCGACAACATCTTTGCCTTTGAAGGCCACGACCTCAGCGTGATTCAACCTTCCGTGGAGGTGCGATCTGCAGCGGGCGTATGGGGACCTTATCAGATTCTGGCTTCCGGCCCTCCCACGCGTGACGGCAGCGCCTCTGCGCGATGGGACATGTTGTGGCCGGGAAACACCAGCCATCTCGACACGGCCGACATGGATGAAGCGGGCGTGGATTCGTCCGGTAATCATTACGCTGTTACTTTCTATCTGCACGCTTTGCTGAGTGCGACGCCAACTCCCACTCCAACACCAACTCCCACGCCGACTCCAACTCCAACCCCCACGCCGACTCCAACGCCCACTCCAACGCCCACTCCAACGCCCACTCCAACGCCTACTCCACTACCCGGTGGCAGCGGACTGGTAGCAGCTTACGCATTCAATGAGGGCGCCGGCACAACCGTGCACGATGTCTCAGGCAACAACAACTCGGGGACGGTTTCCGCAACGTCGTGGAGCAGTGCGGGACGGTATGGAGGAGCGCTTTCATTTAACGGC
>JBGPLR010000219.1:0-5982 GCA_041486545.1 Terriglobia bacterium | reverse complement strand
GGTCAAAATCGTCTACGACACACTGAAAAACCAGTGGGTCTTCGAAGACTTTCCCAGCTTCACCCTGGCTGCCTAAAACCAGCCAAAACAACTTTTGAGTAGACATTATTCATGGGAGGTCACAGAGAAACACAAAGCTTAACCACGAAGGGCACGAAGGAACACAAAGGCATCCAAGTTTCGCTCTTGCGGACCTTCGTTGCGATGGCATTTGGCAGTGAACAACGCAGGTTAACGCTGGCTGGATTTGATTTCTGATCCGCGCTAGTCCGCGTTCATCCGCGGCAGGAATTTATCCCCCATGGTCAATTTCTTCATTCGCAGGCCGGTATTCGCCACCGTTTGCTCCATGCTGATTGTTCTGGCTGGAGCCGTGTCAATTCCCACGCTGCCCATCGCGCAGTATCCCAACCTGACGCCGCCCACGGTGACCGTCAGCGCTTTTTATACCGGCGCTAACTCCCAGGCGGTGGAGACCAGCGTGACCGGCTTGCTGGAGCAGGCGCTGAACGGCGCGGAAGGCATGCGCTATATGACTTCCACCAGCGGCAATGATGGCACAAGTTCCGTAAACGTGGTGTTTGACCTGGAACGCAACCTGGACATTGCCGCCGTGGACGTGCAGAACCGCGCTTCCACGGCGCTGGGCCGCCTGCCTATCGAAGTGCAGACCACGGGCGTGGGCATCAACAAGAGTTCAGGCTCGTTTGTCTGCGCGTTCGGCTTCTATTCTGACAATGATCAGTACGATAGCCTGTTCATCAGCAATTATCTTGACGTGTACGTGCGCGACGCCTTGAAGCGGGTGAAGGGCGTGGGAAACATCCTGATTTTCGGGGAGCGCAAGTACTCGATGCGGCTGTGGCTGGACCCGGTGAAGCTGGCGGCGCGCAAGTTAACGGCGGCCGACGTGGTCAGTGCTCTGCGCGAGCAGAACGTGCAGGTAGCGGCCGGCCAAGTGGGGCAACAACCGGCGCCCAGCAACCAGGATTACCAGATCAGCGTGCGCGCCGTGGGCCGGCTGAGCGATCCCAAGCAGTTTGACCACATTGTGCTGAAACGGGCCGGTGACGGCACGCTGGTTGAACTGCGCGACGTGGGCCGCGCCGAGCTGGGCGCGGAAAGCTACGGCGGCCAGCTTCGCTACAACGGCAAGAACGCCATGGGACTGGGCGTGATCCAGCTTTCCAACGCCAACGCCCTGGACGTGGACCGCGACGTTCAAACCGAGATGGCGCGGCTTTCCAAACGCTTCCCTCCGGGACTGAAATACGCCGTGGCCTTTGACACCACGCGCGCCGTGGCCGATTCCATCCGGGAAGTGCTGAAGACGCTGGCGGCGGCCATCGTCATTGTGATCATTGTGATTTTTCTGTTTCTGCAGGGCTGGCGCAGCACGCTGATTCCCGCCATCACCATTCCGGTTTCGCTGGTTGGGACGTTCATCTTCGCCAAGCTTTTTGGATTTTCCATCAACACGCTGACGCTGTTCGGCATCACGCTGGCCACCGGCCTGGTGGTGGACGACGCCATTGTGGTGATTGAAAACGTGGAGCGCCACATTGAAGAAGGGATGCACGATCCGCGTGAAGCCACCCGGACCGGCATGCGCGAGGTGACCGGCGCGGTGGTGGCCACGTCCCTGGTGCTGATTGCCGTTTTCGTTCCGGTGTCATTGTTCCCCGGCTCCACCGGGCGGCTTTACCAGCAGTTCGCGCTGACCATTGCCTTCTCCATCGCGATTTCGGCGTTCAACGCGCTGACGCTGTCGCCGGCGCTGGCCGCGGTCCTGCTCAAACACCGGGAACAGCCCGGAGGACTTTTTGCGGCCATCAACCGCGTGATCCGCGGCGGCACTGCCGTGTATGGAACTTTTCTGCACTGGTTGGCCGGCCAGAAAGTGGCGGTAGTTGTGGTTTTCTTCCTGGCGCTGGCCGGAACGGGTTACGTGTACAACAAAGTTCCCACCAGCTTTATCCCGGCGGAAGATTCGGGATACTTCTTCGTCATAGTGCAGGCGCCGCCGGGAGCGTCCTTGCAATACACCACACGCGTCCTGGACAAGGCCACGGAGGTCATCAACAACAACAAGGATGTGGCCGGCATGTTTGCAGTCCCGGGATTTGGCTTTAACGGCTCCGCCCCCAACCAGGGGTTGATGTTCGTGAGTCTCAAGGACATCAAAGAACGCGGCGGCAAGGACCACACCGTGAGCGCGGTGGTGAACAACTTGCGCGGGCCGTTGATGGGCATTTCCGAAGCCATGGTTACTCCGTTTGCCCCGCCCGCCATCTTTGGACTGGGAACGTTCGGCGGATTCGCCTTCGAACTGCAGCAGACCGGTGGCGGCAGCCTGGATGAACTCGAAAGCACGGTAGCAGGGTTTCTGGCCAAGGCCCGCCAGCGCAAGGAACTCACCGGAATGTACAGCCCGTTCACGGCGCGCGATCCCCAATTTGTGGTGGAGATTGACCGCGAAAAAGCCAAGAGCCTGAATGTTCCTTTTTCGCAGATCACGTCAGCGCTGCAAATTTATGTGGGATCGCAATACGTGAACGACTTTGACTTCAACAACCGCAGCTACCGGGTGATGGTCCAGGCCGACCAGCCGTTCCGCTCCAAGCCCCGCGACCTGCGGCAATATTATGTGCGCTCCGACGATGGCCGCATGATTTCACTGGACAACCTGGTCACGGTGAAAGAAGGCACCAACGCCAGCCTGATCAATCACTACAACATGTTCCGCAGCGTGGAAATTGACGGCAGCGCGGCAACCAACGGAACGACCACGTACAGCTCAGGCGAAGCCATCAAAGCCATGGAAGAAGTGGCCAAAGAAGCGCTGCCAGGCGGCTACCAGTACGAGTGGACGGGAATTTCTCTGGAAGAGATCAACTCCGGCAGGCAGTCACTCATGCTCTTTGGGCTGGGCCTGCTGGTGGTGTACCTGACGCTGTCCGCGCAGTATGAAAGCTTTGTGCTGCCCTTCATTATTCTGCTGGCCGTGCCCATGGCCATGCTGGGCGCGCTGGGCGCGGTGATGCTGGGGTCGCCGTTGTACGCAGCCTGGTTCGGCCACGGCCTGCAAAATGACGTTTACTGCCAGATCGGGCTGGTGATGCTGATCGGCCTGGCCAGCAAGAACGCCATTCTGATTGTGGAATTCGCCGAACAATTGCAGCATCGCGGGATGGGGCTGGTGGAGTCGGCGGTAGAAGCCGCGCGCCTGCGCTTGCGTCCCATCCTGATGACCTCCATTGCGTTCATCCTGGGAGTGCTGCCGCTGGTGTTTGCCACAGGCTCCGGCGCGGCCGGCAGGAACTCGGTGGGCGTGACGGTGTTTGGCGGGATGATTGTTTCCACGTTCCTGAACGTGGTCATCATTCCGGTGCTGTACATCGTGGTGCGGGGCTGGCTGCCGATGAAAGCCAAGGCGCTGGACGAAACGCCGAGCCTGGCGCAGGAAGCGTCTTAAGCAACGGAGGTTTTAGTCGTCTGCCCGGCTCGGTATGGACAGCAACTCCTGCACTTTATCGCCGAGCTGGCGCAGGGAATAAGGCTTCTGCAGGAACGGCGTCTCCGGGAAGGTCAGTCCGGTCTGCAGGACAACGTCATCGGCGTAACCGGAAACGAAGAGCAGTTTGGTGTTGGGATGCACCTGGAGCAAGCGGTCAGCAAATTCGCGTCCGCTCATCTTGGGCATGACCACGTCACTGATGACCAGATCAATGTTGTCCAGGTTGCGGGCCATGGTCAGGGCTTCCGGGCCGTTGCCGGCCGAGATCACGGAATAGCCAATGGAAGTAAGGAACTCAGCATTGGCGTTGCGCAGATCAGGTTCATCTTCCACCAACAGGATGCTGCCGGCGCCGTGGCTGGTTTCGCGGCGCGTGGTCTCCGGCATTTCTGCCTCGATCCCAGCAACGGAAGGCAGAAAGATGCTGACCTGCGTGCCTTGTCCGGGCTGGGAATCAATGCTGATTTCTCCGCGGCACTGCTGGACGATTCCATAAGCGGTGGCCAGGCCCAGGCCGGTGCCGCGCCCGACCTCTTTGGTGGTGAAGAAGGGCTCAAAGGCGAGGGTGCGTGTTTTTTCATCCATGCCCACGCCGTTATCGCGAATACGCAGGGCGACAAAGCTGCGCACCGCGATGTCCGCGGAAGGCAGCGGGACTTGACATAGGACGTCTTCGGTCTCAATGGACAACTTGCCGCCGCCGGGCATGGCGTCGCGCGCGTTGATCACGACATTGAGGATGATCTGCTCGAAGTGGGTCCGGTCCATGATCACCGTGCCTTCCGAGCGCAGGTCCAGCACCAGCTCAATGTCCTCCCCGATAAGCCGGGGAAGGATGACGGCCAGTTCACGGACGGCGCGGTCGGCGCGCAGGGGCGTAGGCCGGACAATCTCTTTGCGGCTGAAGGTGAGCAACTGGCGGGTCAGGCCGCTGGCGCGCTGCGTGGTATCAATGATTTTGGAACAATAGCGGCGGTAACTTTCGTCGTGGCCCAGCTTGGTTTCCAGCAGCTCAGCATAACCGCCGATGATTCCCAGAAGATTGTTGAAATCGTGGGCCACGCCGCCGGCCAGACGCCCTAGCGCTTCCATTTTCTGCGACTGGAGGAATTTGGCTTCCAGCTCGCTCTTCTCGGTCTGGTCCAGCATCATGCCGAAAATGCAATCTTTTTCACCGATGCTGACCACCGAGGCGCAATACAAGACCACATGCTGGTTGCCCAAGGCGTCTTTGAAATCAAGCCGCAGGTTCTGGACCGCGCCGCCGCTCTGCAGATGCTTGACGTAAAAATCATCGCGGTCTTCCTGGGATTTCCAGAAGCCAAGTTGCACGCCGGTCTTGCCGATGACCTGGTCTGCGCTCATGGCCATGATGTGCAAGAAGGCTTCATTCACGCTGAGGAACACGCCTTCCAGCGAAACGATTCCGCACGCGATCGGGCTCTCGCGAAAAACCGTAGCAAACCGCTGCTCGGACTCCTTGAGCGCGATCTCCGCCTGCTTGCGTTCGGTAATGTCAATGGCCGTGCCTTCAATCACCCGCTGCCCGGAAGGGTCCACGACAATGGAGGCCCGCTCCAGGATCCAAACGTGCGTGCCGTCTTTTCGACGATGGCGGCATTCGTGGTTGACCACGCGCCCGTGCAGGCTGAGCTCGTCGAGAAATGCGCCCCGCCCTTCGTCATTCGGGCAGATGGAGACCCAGGAGTCGGCCAGGGCTTCCTCCTTGGATCTGAATCCGTACATCTTCAGGAACGCGTTGTTGCAGTCCAGCATCCGGCCGTCAACGGTTGCGACATAAACCGCAGCCAGGTTACCTTCAAACAGTGAGCGATACTTGCCGGCCACGGAGATGGAAACCTCTACCTGGTTCTCATATAGCGTGAGGACCATTCCGAAAGCGACGAAGAACTTGGGTATGTCCCAAAGGAAGCTGGTGGCGGGCGGCCCGATTCCCCGGGCGAGCAGGAAACTTGAAACCGGGAAGACCAGGCCCCACATCATGAAGGAAATGGAAGTAAAGACCACGCCGGGTGTGAACTTCCGGCATTGCCGCCAGAACGTTAACCCGGTCACCGAGAAGAATCCAAACAAGTAGTAGTACAAACCTTGTTCCAGATCACCCTGAACGGCGCGGACCATGGACCAGGCAGAGTAAGGCAACAACAGGAAGCTCATCACGAGAAAGTGGGGGCTCCTGAGGCCGTAGTACCGGATGGCCTGAAAGAGACCAGAAGCGACGCTGGATATGAGCAGGGTAAGGTAGAACCACCGGGCATGGAAGTTTAAGGTCAGCGCGGTGAGATACAGGATGGAGTTGCCACCGATAAGAACAAGGAACAGCGTTCGCTGACGCTTTTGGCGAAAGACCTCAGAAACAGAAAGCAGGAAAAAGCTGGCGGCGACGACTAGAGCGGTTACTCTGACCCACTCAGTTGCGGGGCCCAGCCGGAGCACCCAGCCAT
>JBGPLR010000218.1:0-5993 GCA_041486545.1 Terriglobia bacterium | reverse complement strand
CGGATTCAAGTCCTTTTGTGACCGCACGGAACTGAAGTTTCCGGGCGAAGGCATTGCTGCGGTGGTGGGCCCCAACGGTTGCGGCAAGTCCAATATTGCTGACGCCATCTCCTGGGTGCTGGGTGAGCAGTCGGCCAAGAGCCTGCGCGGCGTGCGCATGGAGGACGTCATCTTTGCCGGTACGCGCGAACGCAAGCCCACCGGCATGGCAGAAGTCTCGCTCACGCTGATTGATCCCCAGTTGTACGAAGGCAAGATCAGCGACAATCCTGAAATTGATATTCAGGACGACCTGCCTTCCGGTCAGAACAATCCCGGGTTGAATAGTGAAGACGATTGGGACGAAGCTTCGTTTCGCGCCTCTGCCGCAGAAGCAACGGAAACAGCCACGGCTGAAGTGCAGCCGGGTCCGTTGGACTGGAAAGAAGGCATGGAAGGCGAAGGCCAGTCATCAGATGGCGAAGCTGCGGAAGCCGATGGCGCCGCAGTAAACGCGGAAGCCGCGTCTGAAGTTTCGCAAGAAACTGAGGTTTCGCAAGAGACAGCGCAGTCAGAAGCGGAGATAGGTGACCAGCAATCGGCAGCAGAGCCTGATGCTCACGCCGCGCAGACCAGCGGCGGCGCTGTGGTCCTGAAGATTCGCCGGCGGAAGTTCAAGCCCATGCATTTCTCCAAAGGCGAGATGATGGTCACGCGCCGGCTGTTCCGCACCGGAGAGAGCGAGTACCTGCTGAACGGCAAGCTATGCCGCCTGCGCGACATCCAGGACATCTTTATGGGCACCGGCCTGGGGCCGGAGTCGTACGCCATCATCGAGCAGGGACGCATCGGGCAAATCCTAAGCAGCAAGCCGCATGACCGCCGGGCGATTATCGAAGAGGCTGCCGGCATCACCAAGTTCAAAACCAAAAAGCGGCTGGCGGAAGCCCGGCTGGAACAGGCGCGGCTGAACCTTGCGCGCATCAATGATATTTTCGAAGAAGTCACGCGGCAGATGAACTCGCTGAAGCGCCAGGCGTCCAAGGCCGAGCGCTATGCCCGTCTGCGCGACGAGATGCGGGAAAAACTTCGCGTGGTGCTGGCCAGCCGGTTCGCCCAGATGGGCCGCGATGAGAGCTCCATTCAAGCTGCGATGGTGTCGGTTGGCGAAGAGATTCGCGACCGGCAGGAATCGGTCAGCGGCAAAGAAGTTGAGCACTCTGAGCGCACGCAGCGCGGCTACACCATTGAGAGTGAGATCGCGCACAACAGCCAGGCCGTCACCGCTATTGCCCTGGAGACCGAACGGGCCACGGGACGCCGTTCCGCCAACCAGGAACGCTGCGCTGAACTGGAAGCCCGGACCGCAGCGTCTGCGGCTGAACTGGAACGCGGCCAGGCCCAACTGCTTTCACTGACGGAAGAGTTGCAGACCAACCGCCAGTTTGCCGAGTCCGCAGCTTCCGAAGTGGCTGCGGCACAGCATGAATGGCAGATGCGCCAGCAGGAAGCGCAGGCGTCAGCCACGTCACTGACTGACGTGGAGCGCCAGCAGGAAGCACGGCGGCAACAAGTGCTGGAAGTGATGTCGTCGGCGTCGCAGGTGCGCAACCAGATCACCCAGGCGGAAGAGCACATGCTCTCCCTGGACCGCGAGTCGCAGCGCCTGGAGCGCGAGATGACCGCCGCCCAAACGGACCTGGAAGGTTTTGGCGGCAAGCGCGGGCAGATCACGTTTGAGTTTGAGAGCAACAGCCAGTCCGTGGAAGCGCTCACCGCGCGCATCGGCGAAACGCGCAGCCACATTGAAACCAAGCGCAAGGAAGAAGAGCACGCCAAGCTCCACCTGGACACGTTGCGCGCAGAGTTTGCCACGAACTTGGGCAAAAAGAGTTCTCTGGAGTCGGTCATTAATGAGCACGGCTACTCCACTGAGTCGGTCAAGCGGTTGTTTCAATCCAGCGCGCTGGGCCAGGGCTTTGCGCCGGCGGGCGTGCTCGCGGATTTTCTCGAAGTCGAGACTCGCTATGAGAACGTGGTGGAAGAATTCCTGCGCGACGAACTCAACTTTGTCGTGGTGAAATCCTGGGACTCGGCCAATGAAGGCGTGCGCCTCCTGCAGACGGACGCCGACGGGCGCGCGACTTTCCTGGTCCATCCGGAAGATTCGCAAGCCAAATTCTCTTTCGCTGGAAGTGACGCGCCTCCGCCCAGCACGCATCGTCCGGAAGACCTGGTGTCGCTGAAGAATTGCATTCGCGTGCTCGATGGCTTTGGACGGTCGCTGGAAGTGGTGCTGCCCAAATTGCGCGACGGCTACATTGCGCCGGACTCCATCATCGCGCGCACGCTGGCGCTGGAGAACCCGGACGCTTACTTCCTCTCCGCCAACGGCGAGGTCTTTCACAACGTGACCGTCACGGGCGGCAAGCAGCGCAGTGAAGGTCCGCTCTCGCTGAAGCGCGAGCTGCGCGACGTGAGCAAGACCTGCAACGACCTGGAAGCCGCCATTCAGAACGAGCAAAGCAAAGTCCATGTGCTGGTTCGCGAACTGGCGGAGCTGACCAAGTTGCTGGGCAACCTGGAAGAAGAGCGTCGCGAAGCCGAGAAGCAGGCGCTCACGTCCGGCCACGCGCTCAAGCAATTGGAAAGCGAACTGGCGCGCACCGAACAACGCCTGAGCACTTATCGTTTGGAATTTGAACGCACGCGCTCCGAGCGCAACGAAAAAGAAACCGCAGTCGCCGAAAAGCGCGAACAGGCGCTGGCCCTGGAGCAACAACGCCAGGCGCTGGAAGATGAGATTCGGGCCGTCCAGGAACAGCTCGCGTTCCTGAAGACCGCTCGGGACGTCACCGCTAACACGGTGGCTGACGCTGCTGCCCGGCTGGCGGGACTCGAAGAACGCCGGCGCTCGGCTTCCGCGGCGCTGGAGCGCATGGAATCGCTTTCCGCTGACGCAGCGCGCCAGGTGGAGCAACTGCAAACGCAGATCCAGTCGGCCGCTGCGGAGAAGCAGCAGCGCGAAGCGGAGAATCTACAAATCGCCGACCGCCTACAGGCCCTGGCCGTGGAGAAGGCCGCCGCCGAGGCCACCAGCGTCCAACTGCAACACGAATCTGAACAGGTGCGGGCGCGGATCGCTGAAATTGAACTGGAGATCAAGACGGCGCGGCAGGAATTGGACGCAGCACGTGATCGCAAGAGCGAACTCGGCCAGCAACTGGCCAAGCTGCAATCTGATCTGCAACACATGGCGGAGATCTGCTTGAACGAACTCAGCGTTACCGCCAACGACTTGCGCGCCAGCACCGAAATTCCGCTGGTGGAAGGCGAACAGCTCGTCGCCGAAGACCTGGCCTATCGTGAAATGCGCACCAAGCTGGAGAACATGGGTCCGGTGAACATGATGGCCCTGGAGGAATTCAGGGAGACCGAGCAGCGCCACCAATTCCTGGAGACGCAGCGCAAGGACCTGCTGGATTCCATTGAGAACACGCAAGCAACAATCAAAGAGATTGACGAGTTCTCGCGCCAGAAATTCCACGAAGCCTTTGAGCGCATCAATGAGAATTTCCAGTTTACCTTCCGCAAGCTGTTCGGCGGAGGCCAGGCTTTCATGCGCCTGACGGATGAGATCAACACATCGGAGAGCGGCATTGACGTGGTGGCTTCGCCTCCGGGCAAGAAGCTGCAAAACGTTCTGCTGCTTTCCGGCGGAGAGAAAGCGCTCACCGCCCTGTCCCTGCTGGTCGGCATCTTCCAGTACCAGCCCAGCCCGTTCTGCATCCTGGACGAAGTGGACGCGCCGCTGGATGAAGCCAACATCGGGCGCTTCACCGAACTCATCAAGGAGATGGCGGTAGAGACCCAGTTCATCATCATCACCCACAGCAAGAAGACCATGTCCATTGCGCCGGTGATGTACGGCGTAACCATGCAGGAGCCGGGCGTCTCCAAAATTGTCTCCGTGAAATTCGGGCAGGAAAATAGTTTGCAGCGCGCGACGGCGTAAACGAAAAATATTTTCCATCGGCGTACGTTAATTTTTCAGTCATCACTACTACAAAGTTTGATGAAATGCAATGCTGTGGAATCCGCTGCTCATGCGGGTTTCACAGCTTTTTATTTTGCGTGAAATTATTTTGCCCGCAACCGGCCGCGCGCGCCGGTTGACCACCTCCGCAAGTGGTTGACAAAAAAACTTGAGGAGCTAGAATAGCGCCTCGCCTGCGAACTGCTGCCATGACAAGCCCTGCAACCTTAAGCCGCATCCTGCTGCAAACTGATTTTCCCGACCTCGCCCTGTACGCCCGGGGCAAGGTACGGGACCTGTACAGCCTGGATGGACAATTATTACTGGTCGCCAGCGACCGGATTTCCGCGTTCGATTACGTTCTTGGTAGTGGGATCCCGGAAAAAGGCAGGGTGCTCACGCAGCTCTCGCTGTTCTGGTTTGACTTCCTGAAAGACACGGTCAAGAACCACCTGATCAGCGCGCGGGTGGAAGATTATCCGCCGGCGGCGCAGAAATATTCTGCGCAGTTGCGCGGACGCTCCATGCTGGTGGCGAAAGCGAACATGGTGGACATTGAATGCGTGGCGCGCGGATATCTTTCCGGTTCCGGATGGAAGGAATATCAGCAGACCGGCGCGGTGTGCGGTATCAAGCTGCCGCCCGGACTAAAAGAGTCTGACCAGCTGCCGGAGCCGATCTTTACTCCGGCCAGCAAAGCGCTCAGCGGCCACGATGAAAACATTTCGTTCGAGGAAATGGTAAAGCGCACCGGCAAAGAGCTCGCCGAACAGCTTCGTGATCTGACGCTGGGGATTTACAAAAAAGCGGCGGCCTACGCGTTGGCCCGCGGCATCATTATCGCCGACACCAAGTTTGAGTTCGGTCATACCGCGCAGGGCCTGGTGCTGGCGGACGAAGTGCTCACACCGGATTCTTCGCGCTTTTGGCCGGCGGAAAGATATCAACCGGGCCGGGCGCAGGAGTCGTATGACAAGCAGTATGTTCGCGACTATTTGGAAGCAATCCGTTGGAACAAGCAACCCCCTGCACCGTCTCTGCCGGAAGAAGTGGCGCGCAAGACCAGTGAGAAGTACATACAGGCGTACACGGTTCTGGCAGGAAAAGATTTACCTGCAGGGTGAAATGAACAGGCCGGCATGAACGGGCTGGACTGGCTGATTGTGCTGATCACGCTGGGGTCCGCGTTGCTGGCTGCGGCGCAGGGATTTTTCTTTGAAGTGATTTCGCTGGCAGGGGCGATTGCGGGCTACCTGGCAGCGGCGTGGGGGTACGGGCGTATTGCTCCGTGGTTCCTGCCGTACGTGAAGTCGCAGGCATTCGCGGACCTGGCAGGATTTCTTACCATCTTTGTTGCGGTGGTGCTGCTGGGCGGGGCCATCGCCAGGATCGTCCGCTGGATGGTCCGCGAGGTTGGGCTCCGTTGGGTGGACCGCGCATTGGGAGCAGCGTTCGGCTTCCTGCGCGGATTAGTGATTGTGACCGCTGGACTGCTGGCGATTACGGCTTTTGCTCCAGATTCCAAGGAGCTGGCCGGTTCGCATTTGGCAAATTATTTTCTGGTAGCCGGGGGCGGTGCAAGCTGGCTGGCGCCCGCGGAGATTCGCCAGAAATTTCGTGACGGCATGAGCAAGCTGCATGCTAATCCGGGACCGGGGACAACAAGAAACAAGTGAGTGACACATTCCAGCAAAAGGAAAGCGAGGCGCATGTGAAGGACCAGCTTGAAGCACTCGTGGCACAGATGTATACCAGCGGTATTCTGTACTCTGAAGCCGTACGCGAATTCAAAAAGCGCTTCATCATGAATGTGCTCCAGCAGAACAAAGGCAACCAGTGCAAGGCGGCGCGCGAACTCGGCATGCATCGCAACACGCTGAGCCGCACCATTGCCGAACTCAAGCTCGACGTAAGGCAGTTCCGCGACATGGGCCGGCGTCCCGTTCGCAGTGAAAAACCCGTCGCCCTGGACAAAATG
>JBGPLR010000217.1:0-6000 GCA_041486545.1 Terriglobia bacterium | reverse complement strand
GAAAACGCGGCGAAGACGTTGGCGGATGGCTTGCGGTCGGTGAGCATTGGCGCGATCAATTTTGAGCACATCCGCAGATACGTGGATGACATTGTGACGGTGAAGGAAGACGAGATCAAGCAGGCCATGCGGCACCTGCTGTTCGCCGGACGAATCCTGGCCGAGCCCAGCGGAGCGGTAACCACGGCGGCGGCCATGTTCCATGCCGGCGAAATTCCGCCGGGCACTACTGTTGCAGTGGTGAGTGGCGGTAATATGGAGCCACAGCTTTTTAAAGATATTCTTCAAGGTGCCTTGTAGGATGCAGATGAAATGCTTCCGATTTGGGGTGCGATTTGCGCCGGGCTGTGCCCGGTCCGCGAAACTTGCCGCCCTGCTGGCCGCGGGACTGTTCGCGCTGAGCGCGGCGGCGGCCGACAATGAGCATGCCACGCTCATCCGCGAAGCCACGCTCTATGCTTCGCCCGCGACCGCCGGGGAAAGGCTTGTCCAGTTGGAACGCGGCCGCGACCTGATGGTGCTGGAGCGCAAAAACGCAGACGGCAACCAGACCTGGATGAAAGTATTCGTCACCATTACACAAGGAGAAAACTCCCGCCAAGTGACAGGATGGCTGCCGGGAACGCCGGTGGTCACGGCGGCGACCATGGGCGCTGACCAGATCATCTACGGCGAAGCCGTCAACGCGGAGCAGGAAGCGGAACGGCGCGGCGGGCGGAAAGGCGCGGCAGAAGACGCGCTTCGTCTCTACCAGCGCGTTGGCGAATATTTTCCCAATTCGCCCCTGGCCGGTGAAGCCACGTTCCGCTTTGCCGACATCCGCTGGCAACTGGACCGCTCCAAAACCAGAGGACAAACGCCGGTTGACGAACAACTGATGCAGGCGGTCATCAAGAAGTTTCCGGGAAGCAGGTGGGCGGACCTTGCCGCCTATGATCTGCTGGACAACAAAATGTGTCCGGAATGGAAAGGACTGGCTGACTGCCCGTTGAAAGAAAGCACAGCGTACGAGGTGTACGCGCGGGAGCATCCGCGGTCACCCAAAGCTGCGGAAGCTCTGTACAACGCGGCGTGGCGGCAAGCCGCGCTGGCGGACATTTTCCGCATCCAAGGCCAGCCGGCCAGCAGCACCGCCGCGCGCAACCGGGCCATGGCCCTGACCCAGGAACTGGCCAGCCAACTGCAACCTGAATGGAAGACGCGGGCCGCCAGCCTGTTGTACAAATTGCAGCAGAACATTTCCGTGTACGGGATCTCGCAATGAGCGGCGCACAGATGGTTCTCCGAAAAACAAATTCGCGAACGCGCGGCAACCAAATTCGATGGGCGCCGCTGCTGTTCATCGCCATCGCCATTGCCACGCTGGCCGCGCCGGCGCGGGCCGCGGACAAAGAACACGGCACGTTGATCCAGGAAGTTTCCATGCACGTGGCGCCGGACGCCAACTCGCAAAAAGTGGCTATGGCGTCGCGCGGCCGCGACGTTCTGCTGGTGATGGCCCGCTCCACTGTTGGCGGCAAAGACTGGGCGCAGGTGCTGGTAAAGGTGGACACCTCGCGCATGGAGCCGCGCGAAGTCAGCGGCTGGGTGGAAAGCCGCATGGTCATCACCACCGCCACGCCCAACGGCGACCAGATCATTTTTGGAGAAGCGGTGGACTCTGAGCGCCAGGGCGAGACGCGCGGCGGGCGCCGCCACGCCGCGGAAGACGCCATGCGGCTGTACTATCGCATGCAGGAATATTTTCCCAACTCTCCTCTGGCGGGGGAAGCGCTGTGGCGCGCCGCCGACATCCGCTGGCAACTGGAAAAAGCCGGGGTGCTGACGCGGCCTTCTTCGCGCGAGCGCAGCCCGGAGATGCGCATGGAGATCGAAGACGAGACGATGAAAGAACTGATCAAGAAATTTCCCCACACGCGCTGGGCGGACCTGGCGTCGTATGACCTGATTGACAACAAGCTGTGCGGCGAGTGGAAAGACGACGTCAGGTGTCCGGAAAAAGAATCGGACATGTACGAGCACTACGCGCATGAGCATCCGGAATCGCCCAAGGCCGCCGAGGCCCTCTACAACGCCGCCTGGCGGCAGGCCGCGCTGGTGGAGATGTTCCGCACCGCGCACCAGCAGGACAAGAGCGAGAAGGCCAGAAAGAAAGGCATAGACATCGCCACCGAGCTGGCCGCGAAGCAGGTGGAGAGCGACTGGGGGCCGCGCGCCCGGGCCTTGATTTACGCGCTGCAACAGAACGTTCCCGCGGACTTGACGGGCAGAAGCTTTGGCCGCTAGTCGCGTGCGCACTGCCATCCAACCGGAGGAAATTTTTTGCACGACTATCTCCTGTCAATATTTCTAGGCGTGGTGGAAGGACTCACGGAGTTTCTTCCGGTGAGCTCCACCGCGCATTTGCGCATCAGTGAAGCGCTGCTCAACATCCATCTGGATGACCCGTTCTGGAAGATGTATTCCATCGTGATCCAACTGGGCGCCATCCTCTGCCTGCCGATTTATTTTCGCGCGCGCATCGCCAAATTCCTGGCAACGTTTCCGCACGGCGAAAACAAAGACCGCACCGCGCTCAACCATCCGCTTACGCTGGTGATGATTGCGTTTCTGTGCACAGCCGGGCCGGCGTTTCTCTTGACCAAGATCATCGGCAAGCATCTGGAGAGCCTGACGGTGATGGGCTGGTCGCTGCTCGTCGGCGGCATCGTCATGTGGATTGTGGACGCCATGTTCGGCAAGCCACGCGACGGCGTCCGCTTTAAAACCGAGCATGTGGAAGAGATGACGTTGTTCCAGGCGGTGTGGATCGGCGTGTGCCAGATTGCGTCAGCGGTATTTCCCGGGACGTCGCGTTCCATGTCCACGATTGCCGCGGGACAGCTCGCCGGGATGTCACGCCCGTCGGCGCTGGAGTTTTCTTTCTTCCTCTCCATGCCCACCATGGTTGCGGCCACCGGGTACGACATGCTGCGCACGCTGCATCCCAAACACGGCGGCGAACCGCTGGGCCGCATGCCGTTGAACCCGCATGAATGGGTCGTACTGATGATCGGATTCGTGGTGTCATTCTTCGTGGCCTGGGCCGTGGTCGCCTGGTTCATGAACTGGGTGCGCAATCGCGGATTTGCGCCGTTCGCGATTTACCGGATCATCGTAGGGATCGCGGTGCTGGTGTGGGTGATGCGCGCACACATCAGTTAGAGCGATCCCAGATCTTTTCGCGTGCCTGCGTCCCACGCTGGGCCAGTGCGCGCCCGCTCACCTTTTCCTTTCGTTCAAGTCTATTGCGAAAGAAATCGTGCCGTGTTCGCCAATGGCCGCTGGAAAAAGGAGAAGCAATCATGCTTAACAGGCGCCGCATCGGCCTTACGATCGTCGCAATCTTCATACTTCAAGCAATTCAGGCCGTGGCCATCCAGCATGATCCGGCGGAGCTTAAGGCTGCCGGCGTTGCGCCCAAGCGGGTCAAGCTGAAAGCAGCGGCGGACATACCGCTCGTACGCGTGCAGCCGGGAGACCGTCCGGCCGTTGAAATCTTTATCAACGGTAAAGGGCCTTACGTGTTTCTGGTGGAAACCGGGGCGCACATCGTTGCGATTTCCACCGACCTCGCGGCCAAGCTGGAACTGCCACACGCCAAGAATTCCGGCATGAACGAAAAAGGCTATCACGTTGATTCCATCTCCCTGGGCGACGTGGCTTTCCAAGACCTGAACGTCTTTGAGATGCCCGCGGTGAAGGGCATGACAATTGAAGGCGTACTGGGACTGCCGTTCTTCGAAAACGTTCTTCTCACCATCGACTACCCGCAGAGCCGCCTGCATCTGGAACGCGGCAGCCTTCCGGCAGCCAACGGAAAAGACATTCTGGAGCTTTCGCGCGTAGAAGGCTTTTGGGGACTGCCCATCACGTTGGCCGGACAGAATTTCACCGCGGTGCTTGACACCCAGAACAGCGACTGGCTGAGCATACCTCCGTCCGCGGCCAGCAAGCTCCCACTCAGCGAATTGCGGGTGGTGGGCATGGCCCGGGGAGCGTTTGGTGAAAGAGAAGTCAAGAGCGGACGCCTCACCGGAGACCTGATCGTCGGCCCTTGCAAGTTTCCGGAAGCGTATCTGGGCGTTCTGGAGTTGCCGCCACCGTTCCCCAACCGGCCCAACGTCGGCAACGGCGTGTTGAAGAACTTCGTCATCACACTGGACCAGGTCAATGGCCGCTTGCGACTGACGCACGCCGAACCTTGCAGCATCGAGGTCCCGGCGCCGCGCTACCATGCGGCCCCGACGGCGGGCGGGTAAAGCAAGATCGCGGATGTTAAGTGGCTGCGCTGCGCGACGGGATGCGGCGTGAGGATTGGGGATTGCCTCACTGGTGTGGGTGTGGAGGGGGTAGGGCACGGAAGGAATCGGAGGATCGGGTCATCTAGTGATCGGAAAGGCAACGCTTACCGCGGATTAACGCGGATGGTCGCAGATCAATAAAGAAGAAGTGGCATTGCCCTGACATTTGTCTCGCAGGTAGATCAGCGCATCTGCTTGTAGGAAGGCAATGCCGAAACTCCGCCCTTTACGTGCAGATGCACGCCTATCTTAATCTTGGAGCATGCGTTTAGCTCCTTTTCGGTCCCAAATAAGACGTAGCCCTTCGGATCACAGTAAGCCACTGGAAAACTTAGCGGAACGTGGTACCACCGTCCAAATTTATGAAAGTAACACCGTGCACCAATATTCCATTCTTTTGCTAAATCTCGCCCAAACGCGGTTGGAACTCCACTCATGTTCTTCGATCCTTTCCGAGGGTTTTATCACACTATAACGCGCGCGGGGGTGTTTCTCAATCCTGCTTGGTGAGCTAATAACTGCTTGTGCCGCCCCGCCGGGGCTCACCTTCTTTTATTAACGCTTACCCAGGCCTTACGGCCTGGGCTACCGTTGTGACGCGCCTGTCGGCGCTTTGGTACTTGCTGGCGTATGGAGCTTCGTTGAAGAATGAAGCCGTGCTGTCAGCTGAGACCAATCCGAGCGCGAGCAGGCTCAGGGTCGCAGATTTTTTTGTTACAGTAAAACAAAGTGATGGTAGGATATTTTCGTAGTTTGTTTGCATAAGAGCACAGCCGAGGGACGGCTGTGCCACACGAACCACGATGTCTATGCGGTTCCGAAGGTGCGCGCCGTTCGAAAGCCCAGCGCCGGAGGCGCGGCATAATGGTAGCCCAGGCCGTAAGGCCTGGGTAAGGCGAAGTAAGAATTCAAGCCCCAGAGGGGCGACACAAGAAGAAGAGCACAGGCAAGAGTGCCTGTGCCACACGAGCATAGGTTAGACAATCAGACTTTTGAACCCGGCTTGAGGCCGGGTTTTTGCATTTTGGGGTTGTGACCCTCAGCCTAATCTTGGGTGAGGTTGGGTGAGCTTTCATCCCAGCAAGGCAAGGCCGAGTTTGGTGGAGACCTCGGGTAAAGAAAATAAGGCGGTAAAGCATGTTCAACCCTCAGCCGATCCTTGGGTGGATTGGGTGACCTTGGGTGAAATTGGGTGAAACCGGGGGGGAGGGGTACCCCCCAAGAAATCGGGTGATCGGGTCATCTGGTGATCGGGTGATCGGAAAGGCAGGAGTCACCGCAGAGGACGCAGAGGTCGCAAAGAAAGAATTGGAAGGCAAAGCTTACCGCGGATTGACGCGGATGATCGCGGATCAGAAAAAATCGCCGGAAATTGAAAAGCGGAAAGGAAGATATGGAAGAAAAGAGCAGTCAGCCAGAGAACATTATTAGGCCGAGGGACCACAGAGATCCGAGGGCAACGGTCAACGTCAACGGCGCATGGTATTACCCGGAAGAAGCGGAGCAGGCAGAGCGGCAGAACGCGGCGCGGCGGGCCGCGCACGAACAAAAGATGCACGACCAGTGGCTGCAGACCGCGGGCGGCAAGCTGTGCATGGAGTTCTATGAGGCGTTCCAGGAGTACAAGGCGTATCTGGAACAGAACCCGCACGCCTGG
>JBGPLR010000216.1:0-6059 GCA_041486545.1 Terriglobia bacterium | reverse complement strand
GTGAGGGCCTCGACGTCCTCCGCCTCGGGCGCCGTCCTGCCGTCGCCCCACTTGGGTCGCTGCCCTTAACCTGACAAGGCCTTCACAAGCGTGTCGAGTTTGTAACGGGTCGCCCACACATGACCGGCAGACTCTCCCCCTACAGATTCGTGCCATGCGGGAGTACACCGCGCGCCGCCGCTGGACAGTTGCGTTGCAGTTAAAAGAAGTTGGCTCGGGTGCTTCCCAGCGTGAGATGCGGGAGAAACTGCTGGACGCCGCGCGCCGTCGGGAAGTCGATGTTGTGCTGGAGCGGCGCAACTATGCTCAGACCACCATCGATTGCTACATCCGTACCGTCGAACATTTTTCCCGATATTTTGGCTGTTCGCCCGATCGATTGGGGCCGGACCACGTTCGCCAGTACCAAGTCGCATTGTTTAAGAAGTGGAAATTGGCTCCCAACACCGTGTCGCAACGGCTCGGGGCTCTGCGTTTCTTCTACATCCAGACCCTTAAAAAGGCCTGGAGTGTAGCTGAGACCCCTTATCCCAAGAAAGTGTTGAACCTGCCGATGATTCTCAGCCAAGAAGAGGTCGGGCACGTTATCAACTCAGCGCGCACACCCTTCCATCGCATCGTTCTGATGACCCTATACGCCACCGGGGTGCGGCGGGCCGAACTGGCTCGTTTAAAGATCAGTGATATCGACAGTCAGCGCATGGTCATCCACATCCGAGGGGGCAAAGGGCGCAAGGATCGTGATGTCATGCTCAGCCCTTTGTTGTTGGACGCTCTGCGCGGGTACTGGCGTGGCTTGAAGCGCAAACCCACCCAGTGGTTATTTCCAGGGGGATGCAGCCACACGGCGGATCGCCCCATCACTCCCAAGGCCGTCTATTACGCCTGCCTAACCCGCAGAACAACGGCTTCCATTGCGCCAACCAGATATGCCTATATAACACAGACGATTCCAGCTACATCAATGTCGCGCGGCCTTTACGCACGTTTGATGGTTCAGTATGTCTTGGCCCCAATAATTGCCCGGCGAAAGATGTCATTGTCACCTATAAGAATGGAACCCAGGCCCTGTACCAGTCCTTTGCCGTCGTCACCAACGATCTCTTTGACGAATTTGTGATGCGTCCATACCAGATCCGAGATCCTAACGGGAATGTCAGCACCATCAGTTATATCAATTCGAATGATTTGTCCATAGGCTCCATTACCGACTCCCTGGGGCGTTCCTTGAACTTCTTTTATACATTTGTTCAAGTACAAATGGTGCCGGGGCAAGTGTTTCAGACCGTGCCTCTGCTCAACTGCGTCACCGATGGAGCTTCCTGTAATGCGGCGGGTGCGAGAACTTACAGTCTCATTTGGGACCAGTCCCACGCCATCAATTTCAATTTTTCTCTCCCCGGCCAGATGTTGATGGGCGGAACTCTCTATGGCGTCCAGAGCGGTTTCGCCGCACCGGTTCTTACCAAGGTCTGCCGTCCCGATGCAACCTGTGTGAAGTTCAACTACGGTGACTGGGGCATCGTGAATGACATCCAGGAGTTGAGCAAGGACGGCACGGTGCGCTACGAACTGAGCTACGATTTTCCGGCGGTATCCGGTCCGCTGGATTCCAATCCCACATACACGCACCAGAAGGAGACAGTAAACGGCCAAACCAGTACCTGGACTTTTGGCCGCACCATGAATGCCGGTGGTCTGATGACCTCGTCCTCTATCACCGATCCCAATGGCTTGGTCACCACCACGACCTTCGCGCAAAACGGCAGCGTGCTGGATGGATTACCGACCCAAGTGCAGATGATCGGTTCCCCGGTTACCGGGCACTGCCCGCCCTCGCCGTCGTCGTCGCTACCGGATGGATGTTGTCTTTAATCATTCCAATAAGGACTTGCTTGCTGGCAGTGGGGATTTTCTTGGTGCGAACTTTTCCACCGCGTTCGACCATCCCGGCGACAATTGTTGTTTCCCAAGGGCCACGTTTGCGCCGTTTATCATAGCGGCCTGAAACGTGCGTTTCGTCAACTTCCACGGTGCCCCGGAGAAGATCACCGTTGTTCTCTTCCATAGCTTTTCTGATTCTGTGACCGAGATACCAAGCGGTCTGGTAGGACTTCAATCCGAGATGCCGCTGCAATTGTTTCGCGGACATGCCCTTTTTCGCTTGAGTGATGAATGCACTGGCAAGGAACCACTTGTGCAATGGGAGATGCGAATTGTGAAAGAGAGTGCCTCCTCTTCATTCTTCATTACATAGCTCGAGAATAGCAATCGAGCATGGCATTCTCAAGCCCAAATTAAGCAAGCGCACTATTTAACGGGGAGGTTGGTCCTCAGGCATGGCGGACAGTATAGGGGTTAGCACTACCTACCCAATGAGCGCTCAGCAGCGTACATCGTCGGCAGCCGTCTGCCAGAACCAAAATGTCTCCTGGGATATCGCTGGTTGGGGTTTGTCTTTCTCATGATCGTAGATTCGGGCTAAGCAGCTGAAGAAGGCGTCGGCCTCTGGTTCCAGCCCCAGAAGGCGTAGAGACTTGATGATCCGGGTCATGCGAAGGTGATTGTGGTTCCCCGGTTTTAGCCAATTCTGCGCACGCTCTGCGAAGTTTGGCGCCCGTTCAATTATTAGATTAGGTCCTGGGTGAACGGCCAGCCCATAGAAGCTGAGCAAGCGGAGGAATGATGCTCTCAGGTTTTGCTGAAGCTCAGGCCGGGACCGGAATTCAGCGATCGAAGACCTCTCCAGTACCGGAGCGTTCGGGTTGAGGCCGCGTTCCTCCAAGGGAAACATCCATTGAATGAAGTCATGGACAATTTCGAGACGCTCATCCGGCCATTGCTGGATTTCCGTCAAGTACCGACCTTTATCATCGGGTGCTGCGCCACTGTAATAAAGGATAAGCCTGTGGGCGTCCCCAGAATCCTGGGCGGTCGTCATAGGTGGCATGAATAGATGCTAACGCAGATGGGCTCTGACTGCAGGCTGAATGGGAGCTGCGAGTCGCTGTTCTTACACGAATCTTTAAGGCCAACAAATCGAACAAGCCGACATCCGAACCCTCCCATGTCATCGTGCGGGGAAAGGGGCTAATGCTTGCCGGAGAGAGGGCAAATTTACAGTGCGGGTGGATGCTACGGTGCCAGCCGGGCTCAGGACGGGCGCAACGCCAGCGATGCAAGCTTCAATGGAAGTCGTGCGATTGCGTCTCCGCCTCCGTCACAAACAGCGGCAGGATTTTCTGCGCTTTCAGGTGCACAATGCCATCCTGGTTCTGCACTGTTCCCTGCACTTTGAGAAAGCGCTCATGCAGCACCACTGCGGGGTCGTTGCTGTAAACGTCCGGCATAACAATAATGTTGGCGTTGCCAGTTTCGTCTTCCAGGGTCACAAAAATCAGTCCTTTGGCCGTGCCCGGCCTCTGCCGGGTGATCACGCATCCGGCCACCACCGCCGGCCTGCCATGGGGAGTTTCCCGCAGTTCGGCCGCGGAGAGTATCCCCATACGGCTCAATGCTTTACGCTGATAGGCCATGGGATGCGGACCCACCGTCAGCCCTGTCCCGTAATAGTCGGCCACCAGGCGTTCCTCGTTTTCCATCCTATATAAAGGAGAGGCGGCGTCCGGCTCCACCACGTCCTTGAGCAACGGCCCTACCGGACGCGCGGCTTTTTCGATCTGCCACAGCGCGTCACGACGATGCAGTGTCTGCGAGTTGCCGTTTTTCGCTGCCCCGATCTTGTTCAGTGCGCCGATGCGCGCCAGCATCGCCAGGTTCGCCCGGCTCAACTGCGGTACGCGACGCGTCAGATCTTCCGTGGCTGTAAACGGCTGCTGCCCCCGGGCTTCAATCAGCGCCTGCGCCGTAGCCTGCTGTAACCCGCGAACGTAACGCAGGCCCATCCGCAACATCGGCTTTTCGGCGCCACTCTCCAACGTGCAGTCCCATTCCGAGCACGTCACATCAATCGGCTTCACTTTCAGCCCGTGCCGTTGCGCGTCTTTGACAATCGTCGCCGGAGAATAAAATCCCATCGGCTGGTTGTTCAACAGCGCCGCCGTAAATGCCGCCAGGTATCGCACTTTCAAAAATGCGCTGGCATACGCGATGAGGGCAAAGCTGGCCGAATGCGACTCCGGAAATCCGTACAGCGCAAACGAACTGATGAACTTGACGATGTCGTCTTGCGCTTTGGACGAAACGCCGTTGGTCGTCATGCCGGCGCGCAACTTGGTTTCAATTTCCTTCATGCGACGCTCGGACCGTTTGTGTCCCAGCGCGCGCCGCAGCTCTTCCGCTTCACCTCCGGTAAAGTTGGCGCAGATCATGGCCATGCGCAGCAGTTGCTCCTGGAACAGCGGCACGCCCAGCGTCCGCTTCAACACCGGCTCCAGCGACGGATGCGGATACGTCACCGGCTCCTTCCCTTGGCGTCGGCGCAGATACGGGCTGGTCATCTGCCCGGTGATCGGCCCCGGACGGATCAACGCCACCTGCGTCACCAGATCGTAAAAGCGGTCAGGATGGTTGCGCGGCAATGACGACATCTGCGCACGGCTCTCAATCTGGAACATGCCAATGGTGTCCGCCTTGCGAATCACGTCGTACACGTCCGGAGCATCCGGCGGCAGATGCGCCAGGTCAACCTCTTCGCCGTAATGGTCGCGAATCAGCCCAATGGAATCTTTCAATACCGCCATCATCCCCAGCCCCAGCAGATCAACCTTGATGATGCCCAGGTCCGCGCAGTCATCTTTGTCCCACTGCACCACCACGCGCCCCGGCATGGTGGCCGGTTCGAGCGGCACCACCGAATCAAGCTGGCCCTGGCAGATCACCATGCCGCCGGAATGCTGGCTCAAATGCCGCGGCAGGTCCTGCACCCGCTCGCACAGATCAAGATATTTTGCGATGCGCGCGTGCGTCAGGTCCAGCCCGGCGTTGGCGAAGTGGCGGTCAAACGTGTCTTCCGGCCCGCGCCACTCCCACCCGCCGACGAACGACGATACGCGGTTCAGCGTCTCCGGATCAAACCCGAACACTTTCCCTACTTCCCGCGCCGCCAGCCGTCCGCGATAGGTGCAGACGTTGGCCGTCATCGCCGCGCCCAGTTGTCCGTAACGCTGATAGACATACTGGATGGCCTTCTCGCGCTCGTTGCCGCTGGGGAGATCAAGATCAATGTCCGGCCACTCACCGCGCTCTTCAGAAAGGAAACGCTCGAACAACAATTCCATCCCGACCGGGTCCACCGCCGTGATCCCCAGCGAATAACACACTGCGCTGTTGGCCGCCGACCCTCTGCCCTGCACCAGAATGCCCTGCTCGCGGCAGTAACGAATAATGTCCCAGACAATGAGAAAGTATCCGGCCAGCTCCAGCTTCTCAATCAACTTCAGTTCTTTTTCGAGTTGCCGGCTCACGCGATCGCTGATCGGCTTGTAGCGGTCCGCTGCGCCCTGCATGGTCTGCGCGCGCAGACAATCAATCTGACGTCCGCCGTCCGGCACGGGATAGCGGGGAAATTCGTAGCCCAGCTTCTCCAGCGAAAACTCCAGCCGCTGCGAAAGCTCTACTGTGTTGGCGATGGCTTCCGGCACGTCGGCGAACAACTTGGTCATCTGTTGCGGCGTGCGCAGATGCCGCTCAGAATTTCTGCACAACAGCCGTCCCGCGTCGCCAAGCTCGCGCTTGTTCTTGATGCAAGTGAAGACGTCCAGGACTTCGCGGTCCGCGGCCGTGGCGTAACACACGCCATTGGTCGCCAGAAGCGGCAGCTTCAGCGCGCGTGCCAGCCCAATCACCACATGGTTGCGGGCTTCCTGCCGGCGATCAAAGTGCCTCTGCAGTTCCACATAAACATTCTTGCCGCCAAAAACATCTTTCAACTTGATCAGCAATTCCCTGCCGGCTGAAACGCCGCCTTGCTCCAGCGCTTGCATCAGCGGGCCGCGCTCATCGCCCGTGAGGCAGACCAGCCCGGACGCGTGCCCGGCCAGCTCTTCCAACGTGGCCGACGACTCCGCGTGCTTTGCCACCCGCAACTTGGTCCTGGT
>JBGPLR010000215.1:0-6062 GCA_041486545.1 Terriglobia bacterium | reverse complement strand
GATCTGCAGAAACGCTCGGATGACAAGGTCAACGTGGGGCTCAGGATTGCCAAGTCCCAGTTCTCTTACGCTGAACAGGCGGTGAGGGGTGATGGTGCCTCGGCTGAGTTGCATGTACTTTCTCCTTTCGATGGAATGAGGGATTTTTGAAGGCCAGATGGGCTGATTTCGCGGCGGTTTTGCAGGCCGGAGGTCAGGTTTCCGTGCGCCAAGAACACGTACCATCTGGAGTGGAAAAGGTTTGAAAGTGCTGTCGGAACTCACCATTCTTAGCTCGGGGTTGCAAGTCATTTCGACCAGAACCCGGGGACATTGGTCCAACGGATTACAGCACTTCCCGGAGGCCGTCTCGCGTCGGTCCGAAATCAGCTTCATCAAAGGCGCGATCAAGCCACGGCCTCGTGCTCAACTGGCCACCTGAAATCACTGGGCCGCCAAGAAAAGCGGCGACTTCCAGCTACTCTGCTTCATCCAACTAGGTGCCGCCCGGGCAACATTGAATTACTCAACATGCCGAAAAAGGTTTATTTCGATACCGTCAGCTTCCGCGAGATTGGGAAAGCACTTGAGAATGCTGCGCTGTCCAACGACCTTAGAGAAAATCTGGTCATCTCCCCGCTGAGTGCTTTCGAGATCTTGTCCCAACTCACGATCACGAAAGCGGATGAAGTCTTGCGCCAAATACAGGCAACCCACAATTGGATTAATCCGAAAAGAGCAGCGCTACTACCGTGGCCGGATGACGTTCTCGCGAACGTCGGTTTTGGAAAGCCGATGAAGGATGACGATTTCACGCCGCGGATGGAGAAAGCGTTCAACGTCTGCCTCAATGCAACGTCGGCCGGATGTCTCCAGGAAGAGGCAGGCAAACTGAAAGACATGATGGACGCGATGAAGCTAAGAACCGCCCAGGATTTTGGCAGACTCCTCGACGCAGCAAGAAAGGAATCACCAAAGGGCGATTGGTTTTCAGAACCTTGGTTTCAGGGAATAGCCAAGCGGGCGAAAGCAGATCCGAAATCGAAGTCGGCGCGCGAGCTCGCCACCACATTCAGCGCATACCACGAGTTTGAGAGAGTAAAGCTGGAAACGGCGTTACAGTACAAGGACTACAATGTGGAAAAACATCACAATGATGTGCTTGACGCAGAACAGTTGATCTATTTGGGTAGTCCCGAATTGTGTTTCCTGACTTGTGACAAAGGCTTTGCTCGTGTGAACAAATCGGTGCAGGCGAGGCAGATGCTCATCGTACCTCCGCAGGACATTTCTGATCTTAAGAAGATCGAAGGGATATTGAGACGGCTTACTGGCGCAACGGCCAATCCCGCAGTGGAAACCGGGCCAGGGTCGGCATGAGAAAACTCGCTAACCAAAGTTCTGCGTCGGGTGCATGTCAGTACAATCCACACCCGCAATCCAAAATGACACCCACCATTTAAAAACAGGCTGCTTGAGGTGAAGTACAGAGGGTAGTCAGAATCCAAGCTATTGAGTGAGCGCTAGTTGAAGGGTGGGGGAAAAGGCCAATGTAAGGCCAACATAAGGCCAAGGAAAGGCCAAAGACACGCCAAGGGGCCGCAAAGCACCCTCGCTACTAAAAGACACCCCTGAGCAGCTGTTTGAACATCACCTCGGGCTGATGGGGATGGAGGATCACCGGCGTATCGAGAAGGTGGTGGCGGAAAGCCGGCGCTGTGGCGAAAGCCAGCCGCCTGGGGATTCCCGACAGCTCGTGCGCGAGGTGCAGGACGATCTCAAATCCCGAAGTCAAGTAGAGAATACAACCCACCTGGTTTTCATTTTCAAGCGCTACCCGGACTTTCTCATATTGTCGCGCGCTCTTGAGCGTTCGTTCATATTCGAGAGCAAAGCGCGCGATCTGATCGCCGTTCCAGACATCCACGATGGCGTCGTAATCCTTCTTGAGCGGCCTTGGCGAAATAGTGTTGGACGATGCGGTCTCGACATCGGATTGCCAACCGGCCAGCACATCGGCGCGCACCAGGGCCAGCCTGATGGCGTTCAGCTCCAATGCATGGTGAGCCTGGGATGGATGAGGAAGGTGCTGCGTTCGAGAGTTCAGAACAACGGCGAATTGCCCGTGGTTTTCAAGCTGTACGAGTCCATCCCTGGTGATCCGGTAGACCACAACTCCGGCGCCAAAGTTGCCTTCACAAATCGAGACGTGATTGGACTGCAGCAGTCTTTTTATACGCCAATTGAAGCTGGGGCGGGAACATTCAAACCGGCCAGCCTGCATCAGTTCGAACAATTGCTGGTGGGTAACGAATTTGGAATTGCGTACCTGAGCCAGCAACGGAATGTCGCGGTTCAGGCTGACGGCAATGGTCCCCTTGGCATACCGCATGCGACGCTTATTCAGGCCGGAGCCTCGCCTCCCGTCAGTTCGAGTAACACCCGTGACCGCTCACTGTCAGTGATCGCGAGCCTCCAGAATCCGCATTTGGTTCGTACCCAGTCTCCGGGCTTCATCAGCAACATGGCCTCCTGTACCTCTCGCAACTGGCTGGCGGCGATGACCTCGGCAGACGAGGATTTCCAATCGCCGGAGTCGAAGTCCATGCGGCCATGCAATTCGCTAGTCACGACCACCAGATAGCACTCGGGAACATCAGATTCCGAGGCCTTGCGATCAAACAGCAGGCGGTTCCCGCCTAAAGCGAAGGTCAGATCAGAGCAGCAGAAAGTGTGGCCAATAGAACGGTTGGGAAGGTGGGGATTGAAGCCACCAACGCCGTTGAAGCGGATGAGCCCGGATACAATCCAGTGGCGCCGCACCTTGCGGCCGCAGTGCACACCGGTGGAGTTGTAATAGGCGGCGTGGCGAGTAAAGCGCCAGGGATCGCGAGGATCACGTCCGAACCGCGCCCACCAGTTAGTTCCGAAACTCAGGACCTTCACCAGCATCGGGAATGCGCTCCATGAGCTTTTGATTGATCTCGCTCATACGTTCAATGCGCTCGGGCACGGCCAACCTGGGCATCTCTTTGAGGGCGGCGAGAATCTCCGGGCCGAGCTTCTCTTTGTTCTCCTGAAAGTAACGCCAGAGGTCGGCAAAGCGGGTGAGTTCCTGCAGGAGTTCCCGGTCCTGGGGCGCGTGCGCTTGCACCCGCTTTTCCCACTCATCGCGGTCTTCGATTGGCCCCGACTCGCCTCCGGGCTGGAACTTCTGGAGCAGCTTCATGACTTCAACGACCAGATCGTTCTGTGCGTCTTTATCCGGCATCTTGTCTTGTCCTTTCCTTCAGTGACGCGCTCGGGCTTCGAGTCACTCCCCTTTGAGAGTGCGGTTCTTTTGTCTTTCTTCCTGCAGCCGGCTGTTAAGCTGGCCGATCTGCTGCCTCAGAGTCCTCTCGGTGTCATCCTGGGCGACAACTTTTTGACGGAGTTTATTGATCTCCGTTGCCAGGTCATGGCCGGCGCCCGCCGTCGTTTTTGGCGCTGCCAGGACAGGGCCGGTTGCACCGTTGCCGGCAGCCGAAGGTCCAGACTTAGCGGTGGGCTGTGCCGTTTTCGGCGCCGGTTCGGCTTCGGCCGACTCGTCGATCATCTTCTTCAACCGCTGGTTTCTGGCGATGACTTCTCTGTCGGTTTCTCGCGCATGGATCAGTTCGTTGTGGTACCAGGCGAGGAAGCGGGTCGCGATGATCTCGCGATGACGGCGCTCTCGGTTCTGATGAACGATGACCACAAAGGAGCCAAGAAGGAGTGCAACTGACAGGAGCATGGGCAGGCGGTCGAGGCCGGCTTCGATGGCGTTCTGACGGGCCTGCTCGATCCATTGGCCGTAGTCTTTGTCAGTGGGATTGATGCGCTTCAGCACAAAATCAATCAGGCTGTTGTGCTGCTTTGGGGGATGCTGCTGCGCGGGATCGTAGCTGGACCGCGGGCGCTGTGCGGCCGCTAGAGTGGCTGCGAACAGACACACGGCGAGGGCGATTTGGCGCGGCATCTTCATGGCTGACCTGACAGGCTGGCGTGCCCAGCGATGCGGGCATAGCGCCGCGCCAACCCGGAATCTTTGAAGCGCAGGTTGGCTCCCTGGGACAGGCGATTGGGTGTGATCACGCGAGGATAGAGCGCCGGCTCCATGCAAGGTAAATGAAATTCAGATGGCCGGCGCACGTGCAGGTGAGAGTGCAGCGTGCCCTGCCGGTTGTCGGTCATCAGGATTTCCATCTGGCCCACGGGAAGGTTCTTGATGTGCTCCTCTTGGGAACGGGTTTCGCGGATTTCCGTCTCGCTGCCGAAGCCGATTTCTTCATACTTCTTCTGGAAGAACCCGGTCTGCTGCACGGTCAGAGTGCGCCGCTTGCCGGTGATACGGGAGGAGGCTTTCAGAAAGTATTGCGCGGTTTCCTCATCGCGGGTGCGCATCAGCACGATGGTATTGGGCGCGGAGGAGACGTCGTCACGGAAGCCCCGGCTGACACTGAGGAGTTGCGAAACGGACTGAAGAGAGAATAGAAAGGCGGTGTTGGTGCCGCGGGCGGTTTGCAGAATCTGGGCGAAGTTTGGGTACGCAAAGGGAGCGAACTCGTCGAGAATCACGCTGACCATGGGCCGACCTTCGCGGCGGCGCTCGCGCTCGTTTTCGTAGCGTTTGCCGACCATCAGCTGCAGGTTCTGCAGCAGCATCCGGCCCAACGCCGTGACCGCCCGAGAGTTGCGGTTGACGTTGAGAGAGACGAACAGGATCAGTTCCTGGTCGATGATTTCATCGAGGGTCAAAAGGTCTTCATAGGGGCCGGTAATGATCGACAGGTCGTCTTCAAGGAAGGTCATCAGTTCGTTCAACAGCCCCTGAATCTTGGGCACACGTTCGCGGTCCTGGAACGACTGAAACAGGTTGCGAACAGACATCTCGAAGTTCATCTGCTGCTGTTGGCTGGTACCGGAGACGTGTTCGATGCGGTATCTGGCTTCCTGAATCTGCTCGCGCATGACCTGGGGGTCGAGCGCCATGACCAGCACATCATGGATGTTGAAGCGCTTGCCGGTGTGCCACAGCACGCGCGCCAAGTCGCTCAAATACGTGGCTTGGTGTCCGTGGAAGAAGTCCTCTCGCAGGGCGAAGGATTCGAAGATGAAGTTCACCCGCTCCTGGTAGGAGTCGTCTTTGGAATAGAACGGGTTGTAGCGCACGGAAATGTCGGGCCGTGACGGATCGAGGATGCGGAGTTGCGACATCCTGCCGGCGGCGGTGATCTCCGGAAGCAGGCTGCTCAAGAACTCCTGGTCGCCTTTGCCGTCGAAGATGATCATGGGAATGCGGTGCGGATTTTCGCGGGTGCCGGCCACCCGGCGTACGTCCTGGGTAATGATGTTGCGCAGCAATGTGGTCTTGCCGGCGCCGCTCTGGCCGGCCAGAAGGGCCTGCATCACGCGGACATCATCGGGCCACAGCCAGGGCTGGCGATGAGCGTTGTATCCAAGGACCACGGCTTTCTGAGCAAAGGCCTTCTGCACATGGCCCTCGTCTTTGAGCATAGGAATAAGGATAGGAGCATGGGGCCAGGTGTTCTCGCGGCGCGCTTTGAGCGTGAGAAAATGCCATGCGATTGCCGTCACGAGAGCGACAATGGCCAGGAAATAGATGCTGATCTCAACCAATTGATAAGGCCGGATGTGGAAGCGCGTGGTCAAGAGATAAGCACCAAGGACCAGCAGCATCGTTACCAGAACCACGATGACCAGCGGAGCGTTCTCTTCGTGGTTTTGGTTGTAGTCGCGCCGCCCGTAGTAGTAGCTGTTCATGACCGTAAGAGCCCGAAGTAGACAAAGCTACCCAGCACAAGCACGATGAGCGCGGCCAGTATGAGCAACAGGGGATGCCAGCGCCGGCGGCCCTTTTCGTTCAGCGGCGTAACCGGATCCTCGATCCTCCGGGCAAGCTGCCACAGCAGGCTTGCCTCCGCGTCCTGGGCGTAGGCCTGGCGCAGATGCTGGCGCATCTGCTCTTCGCTGATGTATTGATCGCCGGGCATCTTCAGAACACCAGAACGACTTCCACCGGGCGCTTTCCTTCCGGGCCAAAG
>JBGPLR010000214.1:0-6119 GCA_041486545.1 Terriglobia bacterium | reverse complement strand
CCGCGTCGCGCACCGTCTTGAGATGGGAACTGGCGTCATGCATCAGGACCAGGCCGGTAGGATTTACCTGCGGCAGAAAGTGGCGGACTTCCTGTTCGCGCAGTTCCACCACGGAATCGCAGAAGAGCATGTCAATGGTCCCGCTGACCTTGATGTCTAAAGAAGACTGCTGGCGGGAGTCCACCCACTTGGACAAGCCTGAGGCGGCGATCTTCTCTTTGGCTTTGGCAAACACTTCCGGGTCAGGCTCACAGGTGATGATCTTGCCGAAGCCGTTTTGCTTGAGGCCTTCCGCCATGTACACGGTGCTCACGCCCAGAAACGTTCCGGTTTCAACAATGATGTTGGGCTTGACGGTGGTGACCAGGCAACGCAGGAATTCCAGGACTTCAACTTCAGCGGTCATGGTGTCAAACATTCTCCAGCGCTCCGGGTGGGGACACTCCGGGGTGGCGCGATGATATTCCGGTTTTACTTCGTTTCCGTGCTGGGTGACGTGGTCCAGGACTTTGTGGACGGGGTCAACGCGGCGAAATCGCCACCTCGCAAAAAGAAGAATGATGATGCCGGCGACAATGGACAGCAGCGCGGTGAACTGCGCGTTGCTCATGCCCAGCACCACGCGCGGGTTGATGCGGATGAACTCCACCAGAAACCGTTCCAGGCCGCTGAGTATGAGGAACTCGCCCACTATCACGCCGGAGGCGAGCGGAGTGCGCAACGCGCGCGACCCGCGCCGCCAGAGGTACCAGAAGATCAGCACGCCGGCCAGAAATTCGTAGATGGGTGTGGGATGAACGGCACAATTGGCCGGCCAACCCAGCGGATGCGCGGCGTCCTTCCAGGCGACGCAGGCTTGCGTGGTGGGGGCCAGGCCGTTGGGAAACGCCATGCCCCAGGGCAGGTTGGTGGGAATGCCGTAATCGCCGTCGCCGGAGACCAGGCACCCGATGCGTCCCACGGCGTAACCAATGGCCGCCGCGGAACTGGAAAGGTCGAGCATGGCAAGCAGGTTGACGCGATGGCTGCGGGCAATCAGCAACAGCGTGGCAATTCCAGCGACGAATCCGCCAAACCAGGCGAAGCCGCCGCGGAACCACCCGAACACCTGCCAGCTGAAGAGCAAGTCCAGCGTGGGACGGTCAGCCGGCGTGTCCATGATGTGCCACAGCTTGGCGCCGAGGATTCCGGCCAGGGCCACGTAAGCGACGACGCTGTAGGTATCCAGGCTGAGCTTGCGGCGTTTGATCTCGGCGTCCAGGGCGAAGTAAGCAGCCACGAACGCCAGGCACATGAACAGGCCGAAGGTGGGCAGATCAAAGAACCTGCCAATGTGTATATAAGGAAGCAGCTTGTCTCCTATGGAACCAAACGCACGTGACAGTATAAATGGAGCGGGCTGCAGTGTGGCCAATTCGCACTGCGACAAGGTCTGAAGCGATACGGTTTGAAGCAATGAAGATGCGGCGAAACGCGGCTTTGCGATGAAACGGAAAGGCTGCCCAACTCACTACTCCACATACAGGAGCGAACCTTTCCGGGCCGATCAGCCGGAGGCTTTTCAGGTCACTCAAGACAAGCATGAAGACAGGCCGCGTCATGAGAAAGAAAAAGAAGGAGCTCATTCTCTTGATTCCAGGGTTCTACGCAGACAATGCGGGAAGCGTATATCTGAACATGCGGGAATTTCTGCTGCAGCATGGTCTGCCGGACTCCGCAGGCGCCAGAAAAGTGGTGTGGGAGGAAGTCCGCGCCATATTTGACGAAGTGGAAGTCCGGGAAATCACTGACTGACTGGCGCCGCTTTACGCACGCCAAAGCCCGCTTCGTGCAAGCTGAAACTCAGCTCGCTCATTTGGCCGGCGGTGCGATTTCCGGCCGCTGGGCTTTCCCGCGCACGGCAAGGTGCGCCGGCACAATGAGGATCCGCGGCAAGGTACCGTCTTTGCGGCGAAAGCGCTTGAGATCGGCAAACGTGGCAATGCCCAGTTTTTCCGCCAGCGCGGTGTTGGCGGGAATGTCCTGGATATCAAAAAGGTCGGCCGGGCGGAACCTTTGTTCCGCGGCCATCAGCAATTCCCTTTCGCTGCGCAGGTCCGGGGACACGCTGGGATCGAGGACGAAACACCAGTAAATGTCCCACTCGCGGGGCTTGCCGTCCACGGTGTACTTGTTAACCACGCGGGTGTGGTCGTATTCCGGGCGCGCGGCCGAGTGATATTGCTCTCCGGGGACCACTACATAAAGGTTAAGCCGTTTGTCCAGGGGCTTGCCTTCGGTCAGGCGTTCGCCAAAATTCCACGGCCCAAAGCTGGCCAGGCGGCGCGAGCCGGTGACTTCGGGTGAAAACAGGATGTCAGTCCCGTCGTGATACGCGTTGTAAGGCTTGACCAATTGCGGCGACGCGCTGGGAAGGACCAGCGCGGCGGCAACGATCCCAGCCTGGGACAACTCCGGGAAATGTTTGAAGAGGTCTCTGAACACGTGCCGGAGATTATTCCAGCTTAGTGTTCCCCGGAGCAAGCAAACAATTCGCCCGCCGGAGGATGCTAAAGTGAGTAGACGTGCGTAACATCCTTCAGCATCGCGGACTGCGGCTGATATTTGCCGCCAATGTCATTTCCATGCTGGGCAGCGGCCTGAACGCGGCCGGAGTCACCTGGTACGTGCTGCAGGCCACCCATTCGGAAATGGCGCTGGGCACCATGCTCATGCTGCAGACCATCCCCGCGCTGCTCATGCTGCCGTTTACCGGCGTGGTGATTGACCGCGAAGACCGCCGGCGGCTGGTCATGGTGTTGGACGCGGCGCGCGGCATCGTCGTACTGATTGTTGCCGTGCTGGCGGTAAACGGCGCGGCCCGGCTGTGGGAAGTTTATCTGATGAGCGTCCTGGTGGCGGCCGGGTTCTGGATGTTCTGGCCCACCATGAACGCGCTGATTCAGGAGTTGACGCCTGAGTCCGGCTTGGTCCATTCCAACAGCTTCATGCTTGCCGGATTCCAGGGCGGATGGCTGATTGCCGGCGCGATCGTCGGCTTCGTGTACAACCACATTGGCCTGGGCGGCATATTGTTCATTGATTTTGTGACGTACGGGCTCTCGTTCACCTGCTACCTGTTTGTGCGCAAAGGACGCCACGTGGTGGCTGTGGCGTCGCCCCATGTACATCACGAGAGCGAGTTCGCACGGTTTGCGCACGAGTTGCGGGAAAGCATCGCTTACATGCGATCGCGTCCGCGATTATTGCTGCTGGGAATTTCCTGGGCGCTGTTTATCGGCGGCATGCTCACGCAAGGCATCATCACTGCGCCCTTCAGTGATCGCATCCTGCAGGCCGGGGCCGTGGGCTATGGCTGGCTTAATTCAGGATGGGCCTTCGGCGCGTGCACCAGCGCATTCTTCACGCCGGCGCTGCTGCGCGGCACCGGACATCGCCGCGCCATTGGCGTAACCATGGCGCTTCTGGGAATTTCGCTCATCGCGCTTCCCTTCCTGGGCGCGCATCTGAAGCAGCCCGTGCAGCTGGCGACGTTCACCGTTACGCTGGGGTTGATCGCTTCTGTGGCCGTTTATTGCGTCATGGGCTCCTGCCGGGGGCTGGGCGGCGTAGCCATTACCACGACCATGATGGAGATGGTCCCAAAGCATTTCATGGGACGCGTACAAAACACTTTCTATTTCGCCGGGACCTGCCTGCAACTTGGCTTCTCGATCCTGGTAGGGGCGGTCGCTCACAAGCGAAGCCTGGCTGCCGGCTTTGCCTTGGTAGGCGGTCTTTATCTTCTGGCGTGCGTTACCGGATGGTGGCCGGTGCGGGACTCTTTGGCAGAAGAGGTTCGCGCTCCGCTATCGGCACAGAGCGACTAAACAGCCGTGGTCCAGCGGCTAGGGCTTTAACAGCACTTTGCCGGCGCTCATGCTTTTGGCGTACTGATCGAGCGCTTGCGCGACGTCTGGCAAAGGAAAGCGTCCTTGCACTTCGCTTTTAAGGTCGGTGGAGAGAAGTTTCTGCACCTGGCTGGACACCCGGAATTTCTGCAGCAGGCTTTTGTCGCGCAGCCAGCCACTGAGCCAGAAGCCTTCTAGCCGCTTGCCTTCAAAGATCAACGATCCAGGATCGGTCTGGCACGCCTCCAAAGACAGAGCGCCGTAAACCAGCAGACGCGCGCCTGTGGGTTGGGCCCGCAGCACGCGCGCGGACATCTCACCGGCTACGGCGTCAAAGCCAATCGTCGCGCCCAGTTTGTGGCACAGAGCGTGAAGCTGGTCGTCAAAACCCGCAGCCGAACTATCAAGCACGTGTTCCGCGCCGGATTGCCGCAATGACTCAACTTGTTCCGGCCTTCGCACTACGTTGATGAGCGGAAGAGAGAACCTTTTGGCCAGGCGCACCATCATTTTCCCCAGCGCGCTGGCCGCGGCCGTCTGCACCGCCGCGCGATGCCCGCCTTTGCGCGCTTCATCCACCAGCGCCCATGCGGTGAGAGGATTCACCAGCATCATGGCGCCTTGTTCCATGTCCACGTTCTTGCGCAAAGGAATGCAGAACTGCGCTGAAGTCACCAGGTACTCCGCCCACATGCCGCCGGGGGTCTTCGCGTCGGCCGCCGCGCAAGCCACGCGTTTGCCTTTCAGGAATCGCGGCATCATGCCGGCGCCGGCTTCCACCACGGTGCCGCTGCCTTCGAATCCGGGAATGGCCGGCAGGGGCTTCTTGAATCCGTAGATCCCGCGAACAAACATGAGGTCAGAGGGATTCACCGGCGAGGCAAACACCCGCACCAGAACCTCGCCCGGTCCGGGATGGGGCACAGGCACTTCGGCCACGGCGATGCTCTGCGGAGCGGCGTCATAAGCGCGGATTTGTACCGCACGCATGGTTGCAGGAACTGTGGACATAGGGTTGCGATAGTAACACGCAACGACCGCCCGCGTACGCACAGCCAGGGCCACCGCTAAGCTGGAGTTCTTATCGCGGCGAGGCGGGAAAAGAACGCGTTCACGCAGGCAACCGCCAGCAACCACCCGGTTACCGCGTCGAGCACATGATGCTGGTGCGTCAAAATCGTAGAGACCGCGATCATGATCGCCCATAGCCACAGCAGGACTCTAGCCGTGCCGGCGGTGCGCGATGCGTACACCGCAATGCAAGTGACGGCCAGCGCCACGTGCAGCGATGGTACACAGTTGTAAGTCAGGTTCAATCTGTCAGCCAGGTTAAACAGGCCCGCCCACGCGCCCAGTTCTTCCTGTTTCGGCGCCGCGAAAGCCAGTTCCGCCGGAAAAAGCAGAAACCCGATCCCGCTGAAGAGAATCACCAGCGCCAGCGTGCCCACCAGCGCGCGGATTTCGTGACGTTTGTGCAGGATGAAGGGCGCGGCCAGAAACAACATGTAAACCGACATGTAAAAGACGGTCATGGCGGGAACCAGGGGAATGTTCAGCTCCGCGGAGAGATGCACGCGCACACGAAAACTGCGGTGCGCGGTCAGCAGGTCCGCGCCCCCGTAGACCAGCATGAACCACAGGGTATTGGGCAGAGACACCAGCCCGGCATAGCCGATGTGTCGCCAGCCTGGCCAAGACAGGAACGCCGATCGAGGTTCGGCGACGTTCTGTTCTTCCAGGACTCCGGTTGCGTCGAGGGAGCTCACTGTAATTCCTCGGCAAGATACCGCAGAAGGGCCACCATCAGTTGGCGAACATCGGATTTGGGCCGCAGGTAATGATCGGCGCCCCAAATCGGGTAGATCAGGCCGGGCTGGGCGCAGAAATCCGCCAGAACCAGACCGCAATCATTGGGGCCCAGCGGCGTCATTACCTGGTGGCAGCGGCGGGCAATGAAGTTGGTCAGGTGCTCGCGCAGAGGAAACCCGACGACGCTGATCATGTGGATGTGCGCCGGGAGGGGCAGCTGGAAATCCAACGGGCTGCCGGGGCCATACCGAAGGTCATCCATGAACTCCAGGCTTAGGCGGCACACCCGGTAGTAAGCGCGGACCAGGACGGCGAGCGCGCTTTGTGAATGCAGCCACGCAGACATCGGGGTGCCGTCCATGATCCCGCAGAGGTTGACCCATCCCACAACGTTGCGAAATGCTGCGGCAGCGCCGGGCT
>JBGPLR010000213.1:0-6132 GCA_041486545.1 Terriglobia bacterium | reverse complement strand
GGTCGCTCGGCGGAGAAAAGCCGTGGGCCACGCACGCGCACTACTGCTCTTCCAAAGCCGCGCTGCACATGCTGACCCAGGTGATGGCCAAAGCGCTGGCGCCGGAGATTGCCGTGAACTGCGTGGCGCCGGGCATGATTGACTCCGGTGATCGCGCAGATGACGAGCCCCTCATGCAGAAGCTCGCTGCGCGCTCTCCCATGGGCAAGAACGGAACGCCCGCCGACGTGGTTGACGCCGTCCTCTATTTCGCCACGTGCTCTAAGTTCATCACCGGGCAGATCTTGACCGTGGACGGCGGCCTGGGTCTCTGACGCTACGCGTCTTTCTAGGGTTGCGACGCGATGTGCTCAGTCTCAAACACCACTTTCACCAGCCAGCACTGCGCAAGAGGTTGGCTTAGAGGTGGACCTTCAAAATAGTGCCGGACGGACACAATTTTGTAAGTCTCGGCTTTGGCTTCTCGCGTAAAGACCACTTCGTCGCCCGCTCCGGGGAGCGGGTTGAAGAAATTGATGGAAGTGCTGGCGATACGCTCACCCTGGCATACAAATTCCAGCAGAGTACGCGGCCTTGGCGTGGGCCGGGTCTGTGGAAGAGGATGCGGTACTGCGCCCAGATTCTTGGCCGTCAGCCCGTGCTTGTGTAGGATTGCCGCCACGTCTTGGGAAGCTTCCAGCAGCCCCAAGGTCAGGTGCTGCGGCGTAACGTTTCGGCTGCCCTGCAGCTCAGCCTGTACCGCAGCCTCAGCCAGGGCACGCTTGCACTCTTCGGTGAGAGGCATATCAACGCTGGTCGACGTTTTTTCGCCGAGGCTCGGCAAGGCTTTTCTGCAATCCTCAATAATGGTGTCCACTGAAACTTCATTGCCGGCCAGTGTGAAGGTCGTGCCGCTTTCGCGCAAGAGTCCCAGAAGAAGATGGATGGGGCCAATCGCCGCGGCGCCGTGTTGTGAAGCTTCATAGCGAGCAAAGAAGATTGCCCGGCGTGCAGGTTCCGTATAACGCTCGAACATACAACGTTATTCTACCGCTGGCTGACGAAGGCTTTCACCACGATTGCCTTGGGGTCTCTGCCCAAGGGGATCATGGTTCCCAAGGTGGGAGCATCCGGCTGGGGACGTCCTTTGCGGTCCACCAGAGAGAGCACGGTCAGGTCGCCGCTGCCGGTGTTCACTACCAGGAGCATGAGTTGGTTGGGCGAGAAAGCCAGCGCCTCCGGATGCCGGCCCACTTCCACCGAACTGGTGCGTTTGCCGGTGTCAATGCTGTAGACCGCCACAGCGTCCGAGCCGAAGTTGGTCACGTACAGAAAAGAGTTGTCGGGCGAGACCAGTGCCTGCGCCGGCTGGCCGCCGATCAGGAACGTATTGTTCACTTCGTTGGAGTTGGTGATGATTTCTGAAATGGAGCTCGCCGACCGGTTGCAGACAAAAACTTCACCGCCGTCGGGTTTCACGGCCACGTGGACTGGCCCCTGCCCCACGTCCAGCAACGCGAGAAGCTTGCCGGCCTTGAGATCAACCGCAGCCACCTGACTGGAGTTGTCGCAAGCCACAAAGACTTTGCTGGAATCGGGCAGGATGCCCAGGTCCACCGGTTCGTGGCAGGTTTTGATTTTGCTGATGGGCGCGAGCGTTTCCGTGTCCACAATGGCCACGGAGTCTTCGTCGCGCAGCGTCACCACGGCGAGCTTGCCGTCGGGCGTCACTCGCGCCAGCGTCGCGCCGTTGCCGACGTAAAAAGTCTTGACCAGGCGGCGCTGCTCCAGGTCAATCACTGAGAGGTTTGCCGAGCCGGCGTTGGCGACGTACGCCCGCTTGCCGTCCGCCGAGACATCCACATAATAAGGCGCGCGATGCACGCCAATGGTGGAGACCACTTTGTTGGTTTCCGCGTCAATCACGCTGATGTTGTTGGAGTCCGTGTTGACCACGTAGACTTCATTCCGCTTGGGATTGGCGGCCAGCCCTGCGGGATTCCTGCCCACCGGGACCACGGTTCGCACGGCCAGCGTGCGCAAATCGACCACCGTGACGCTGTTGCTGCCGCTGTTGCTGACGTAAGCGTATTCGCGGTAGTTGGGGACGGGGTCCGGCGTGTTCTGGCACCCGCACAAAAGCAGCGCGAAGACCATGACTGCGCCAAAGCGTCGCTGGACACCAGAGCGGCGCAAGCTATTTGCCGGCCTTTGCCGCCGCCGGTTGCCGCTGCGGCTCCTGGACTTTGCGATGTACTACCGGCGCAATCTGCCGGATTTCAGACATGAGTTCATCAAACTGGTCGGGAAACAGGGACTGCACGCCGTCAGAAAGCGCGCGATCGGGATCGTGATGCACTTCCACAATCAAGCCGTCAGCTCCCACGGCCACTGCGGCCCGCGCCAGCGGCAATACTTTGTCGCGTTTGCCGGTGCCGTGGCTGGGGTCTACGATGATCGGCAGATGGCTCAGCTTCTGTACCGCCGGGACAATGCTCAGGTCCAAGGTGTTGCGGGTGTGGTCGGCAAAAGTGCGCACGCCGCGCTCGCAAAGGACCACCTGGTAGTTGCCTTCATTCAGGATGTATTCGGCGGCCATGAGAAATTCTTCCAGGGTTGCGGACATGCCTCGCTTCAGCAGCACCGGCTTGCTCATGCGCCCGGCTTTCTTGAGCAGCGAGTAGTTCTGCATGTTGCGCGCGCCAATCTGGATCATGTCCGCGTAATCGGCCACCAGGTCGAGCGACTCATTGTCAATGGCTTCGGTGACGATGCGCAGGCCAAAGCGGTCGCGAATCTCGGCCATGATTTTCAAAGCTTCTTCGCCCATGCCCTGGAAGGCGTAGGGCGACGTGCGCGGCTTGTAAGCGCCGCCGCGGAAAAATCTTGCGCCCGCGCGGGCCACGCGCTCTGCGGCGGCAAACGCCTGCTCGCGGGATTCAATGGAACACGGGCCGGCGATGATGCCCAGGTCGCGTTCGCCAAAGCTGCCGTCGCAGCCGGGAAAGCGGACGACCGTGTCTTCATCTTTCACGTCGCGGCTTACCAGCTTGTACGGTTTGCTGACGACGATGACTTCCTGCACGCCTGACATTTCTTCCAGCGCGCCGGCTTCCACCGCGCCCTTGTTGCCGGTAATTCCAATGGCCGTGCGCATGGCGCCGGGGATGGCGTGCGGGCGATAGCCCAGCGATTCAATCCTGTCGCAAACGGCGCGCACCTGCTCGTCCGTGGCGTGCGCTTTCATTACCACCAGCATTTTGGTCCTGACCTCTTCAGAAAGCTCTCTTGAGTGTACTGTGATTGGCGCCCTGCGAGCAATGAAAACCCGCATGTTTAGCGACTTAGAATCAGTGGTTTAGCCCGTGTCTTTCGACGCTGCGGAGTCAAGACGCAAGCTGGGTATGAAGGATTGACATGCGTCCCCCCTTAACAACGTGTTTTGCTGTGCAGGCTGATGGTTAAACGGTTGCGCCCGTGCGAAGCGAGTTCGGTTGGGGCCGCGGGGAACAACTGAAGTATTGAAAGCAGCGATGGTGAGCGATTGTGAGCAGATCAACCGTCGGTCAGCGTGATAATTTTGGCTCCGTCGGGAAACGCTGCCCAGACACCAGCTATCTAATTCATAGAAGAGGAGCTAATAAGGAGGTCCATGCACGGATATGGTTGGAACATGGGTTGGATGTGGATGTTCGGAGTGGTGGTGATCATTGCTCTGGCCGTCCTGATATTCCGAACACGCAGGTGAGAGGGAGGACGCTGTGATCTACCAGAAATCATCGAAGCACTCGCCGCAGGAAGTTGAGCAGAGTCTCCGCGAAGCCGTGCAGCGGCATAAATTCGGCGTTCTTCATGTTCTGGATCTTAAGAACACTCTGCATGAAAAGGGGATTGACCTGGACAGCGAAGTTCGAATCTTCGATGTCTGCAACCCGCAGGCGGCGTCGCAGGCCCTGAACCAGGACATGGCCACGGCTACGGTGCTGCCATGCCGGATCGCCGTCTACAGTCATGGCGGCGGCAGCACCATTGCCACGGTGAAGCCGACGGACCTTTTCGCCGCCACTGGCCTTCGGCACGCGAATACTTTGGCGCAGGATGTCGAACGGGAAATTCTGGCCATCATTGACGAATCGGCGGCATAGACTTATGGCGACAGGAAGGGTGTTGTTAACTTGCGCTGCCTTTGGCCTCCTGGTTGTATCCGGTTGCCGGCAAGGAGACCGCAAGCTAGCGGGTGCGGAAGCGAACGCTTCGCGGCCAAGTTCCGTATCCTACGCGGTGTCCCCGGTGACTGGGCCAAGCTGGCTGAAGCACTTGGGACTCACCTTGTCGCAAACGCGCATGGGCCAGATGGGTGGAACCCAGCCTATTCCGGCTACTCCGAGGCGTGAACCGCCCGCAGAGGCCCAAGGCGGATTGCGCGCCAACATGCACAAATTTCTGCCTCTGTGGCGCTCGGCGCCCGATCAAGCGAGCGACGTATTGAATGCGTCTTTCACGCTGGCTGGATCGGACCTCTATCGCCTTAATTGCCGTTCCTGCCACGCCTCGGACGGAAAGGGATCGCCGCCGGAGATTAACTCTCTGATTGGGCCAGTGCAAGCGGCATCTGTTGCGATGATCCAGCGGCGCATGAAAGCCCGGGGAGCGGAGATCGGCGATGCGATGGCCATAGAGATGGCCGCAGAAGCGGAAAAAAGCCTGCGGGACCGGCTTCAGAACGGCGGAAAGACAATGCCGGCATTCAATCACCTGCGTGGCGATGAAGTGGAGGCTTTGCTTGCCTACTTGGATCAACTGGCTGGCGTTCCAGCCGGTAATCATCCCGCTCGGCTTGTAACTGAATCCGCCGCACGCGTGGGTGAACATATGGTCAAGGGCACTTGCCATATTTGCCACGATGCCACCGGTCCGGGCGGCGGCCACCGGGCCATGATGCGCGGTATCACTCCCTCTCTCGCCAGCCTGCCCGAGGATCAGTCACTCAGCTCCGTAACGCACCAGGTACAGAGCGGCTCTTCGGGAATGATGATGATGGCGGGGTCACAGATGCCTTCTTTCCCGTATTTCACTGAGGAAGAGATTGCTGCGGCATATTTTTACCTTGAGGGATACCCGCCCAAACCCTGAAGAGTGGCGGTGGAACAACTAGGCCAGGGAGAAGTAATATGATCGAGCAAGCGGATCGACAAGAACAGCGGTAAGCCCCCGGTTCCGGCTGCCCCTTCCCGTCAGCCTTTCACGAGTCCTGTTTGGGCGTTGCTTACCCGATTAAACAAGCCTCTGCTGAAGCCATAAAGCAGCTCCGCGACCACGGCAATCGGCCGCTATGCTGACAGGCGATAGCCGCACGACAGCCAATGCTGTGGCCGCCAAGCGCTCCCGGCGAATTGGCAGAAAAACCCCGAAATTCATATCATAGAGAGTGGGACGTAGCCGTGCTACGTCTCTACGCCGCGATGCTGGGCGCCCTTGAGGCCGTCGAATATCGCGGACCTGATTTATTGACCCAAAAGAAAAATGGCCGAAACCACCAACATTCCCGCCACCCCATCGCAACGGCAAAATGACGACCGTTACGATCCGCAGCGCATAGAAGAAAAATGGCACGCGCGCTGGCAGGCTGATCCCACGCTCTTTGCCGCTGAGCCGCATGACAGCAAGCGCAAGAAGTATTACGTGCTGGAGATGCTGCCGTATCCTTCCGGCGCCCTGCACATGGGACACGTGCGCAATTACGCCATTGGCGACGCGCTTGCCCGCTACATGTGGATGCGCGGCTACAACGTGCTTCATCCCATGGGATGGGACGCTTTCGGTCTGCCCGCGGAAAACGCCGCCATCAAGAACAACGTTCCGCCCCGGAAGTGGACGCTCGACAACATCGTGCACATGAAGACCCAGATGAAGAGCATGGGCTTCAGCTACGACTGGTCGCGCGAAGTCACCACTTGCCTGCCGGAGTACTACCGCTGGAACCAGTGGTTCTTTCTCAAGCTCTTCGAGAAGGGCCTGGCCTACCGCAAGAAGAGCAAGGTGAACTGGTGTCCGGACTGCGCCACCGTGCTGGCCAACGAGCAGGTAGTCGGCGGGTGCTGCTGGCGGCACGAGACGACCCAGGTCGAGCAGCGCGAACTGGAGCAGTGGTTC
>JBGPLR010000212.1:0-6133 GCA_041486545.1 Terriglobia bacterium | reverse complement strand
CGTGGGCGGCTGCCACGGTTGGGCTTGCGCCGCGCCCCGTTCGATGAGCTCGAACTGGTTGGCGGTCACGGGCAGCCATAGCCCCGTCTTGCCATCCGGCCACTGGACCCGGACCTCGGCGGCGGTGGCTGAGCCCAACCCGAAATGGATCCAATCCCAAATGCCCCGCCGCGTGCAGGCAGCCACGTCAATGTTGTCATAACCTTTCAGCGCGGCGGAAATCACTTTCAGGTCCGGACACGCGGCCAGCAGCGCTTCGTCGATCAGGTCAGGCATGAAGACCAGAAGCCCGTCGGCGTCGCGCGCCATCTCAAGAAGTTTTGTCCGCGACCAGGTTTCAACCTCCTCATTGGCGACCACGTCACACTCTTTGCCCAGCAGGTCCTTCACCGGCTGATGCACGCGATGCGTGACCACGACTTTAGCGCGCGCCTTCATATTTGGCCTTCCGTCACCTTCCAGCGCTTCCGCACTTGCCCGTTGGCCCAATCAGCCAGCAACACCAGCACCCATGTAATGAGCAGGTAGGCGAGCATTTGATCATAAAAGAACTGCTGTTGCGCGTTGAACAGCGCGCCGCCTATGCCGCCGGCGCCGATCATGCCCACAATGGTCGCTGCACGAATATTCCATTCGAACCGGAATAGCGTATGAATGGCCATGGGCGGAAACGCCAGCGGCATCAGGCCAAAGCCGGCAATCGCCAGACGCGGCCCGCCAGTCGCGGCCAAGGCCATCACCGGCTCCCACTGCACGTTTTCAATGGACTCGGCGTACAGTTTGCCGAAGACGCCGGTGCTGTGCAGCGCCAGGGCGAGAATTCCCGACTTGGGACCAATGCCTGCCATGGTGACCAGCAGCAGTCCCCAGATCACTTCAGGAATTGCGCGCAAGCCTTCCAGTAATCGCCGGATGGGAAAGTGCATCCACGCCGGCGCCAGGTTGCGCGCCCCCGCGGCGCCCAGCGGGACCGCGAGCAGGACCGCCAGCGCCGTTCCGCCGAAGGCGATCGCCAGCGTCTCACCGAGCAGACGGGGAAGGTCGCCCAGGTGTTCCGAGGGAATTCGCGCCGGCCACATGCGCCGCAAAACATCCAAAGTATGCGACCAGGCAAACATCTGCGGGCGGCAGTCCCAGGCTGAAGCCAGTCCGCCGGCAACGAAGATCAGCAACAACTGCGGATACTTGCGCACCGCTAATGCCAGCAGGTCAAAGACTGCAATGAGCGCGATCAACATCACAACCAGCGTAGCCGCGCGGTGATAATCCGTGGCGTTGATATAGCCCACCAGTTCCGTGCCAATTCCGCCCGCTCCCACGGCGCCCACAATCACGCTGGCGCGCATGGCACACTCAAAGTCATAGGCGCCGTAGGTCAGCAGGTCTTTCAGCCGCAGCGGCAGCTGGCCGTAAAACGCCACGGTAAACGCCCCCGCGCCGGTGGACGCCAGCGACTCCACCGGACCGGGCTCAGCGGAAACAAACAAATCTCCGCAGACCTTGCCCATGGCTGCGCCGTAATACACGGCAATGGCCAGCATCCCGGCGCCCGGCCCGATGCCCACCAGCACCACGAACAGAATCGCCATGGTCAAATCCGGAATGCAGCGCAGAGTAACCAGGGCTGCGTAGAGCACGCGCGAGCCCGGCAGCCGCGCCCCGATGATCAACGCGAGGACCAGGCCAATGCTGATCGAGAACACCATGGCTCCGGCCGCAATCTCCACCGTCTGCAGCAGTGGTACGCGCTCCGCCCACAGGAATGACGGCGAGAAGTCGGGCGGAAAAAACAGCCGCAGTTGCGCGAAGAAGTTCACCAGTGCGTGCATCAGTCGGCCACCCGCAGATTGCGGTCCACATGCTCGCCCGCGCGCCGCTCTTCAAAATCAGCAATGCCCTGCTGGATCTTGATGACCCGGTCAAAGTACTTGTAGGCATACTCCGGCTGGTGCAGCGAACACAGCAAAGCAAAGCCGGCCTCGTTGGCCAGACTGCAGATCAAGGCCAGGATCTCGTCGCTTAAATCAGGATCGAGGGACGCGATGGGTTCGTCCGCCAAAAGGAGAGATGGCTGCTGCACCAGCGCGCGCGCTACCGCCACACGCTGATGCTCGCCGCCGGAAATGTCGGATGTCCGTTCGCGCAGTTTGTGCGCGATGCCCACGCGGCGAAGAGCGGCTTCGGCTTCCGCCAGTTCTTCCGCTTTCGGCCAGAACAAAAACCGCAGCGCGCGCCATGCCGACCACCGTCCCAAGGCCCCAGCCATCACGTTCTGGTGGACGCGCAGGCGGTCCACCAGGTCATGCCTCTGCGACACCACGGCGATATGCCGCCGCAGCTCACGCAAACGCCTGCCGTGAAGCTCTTTGACGGAAATTCCGTCTACCGTAATGCTTCCGGATTCGATGGGAACAAAACCGTTGATAGCGCGGAAGAGAGTGGTCTTACCCGCGCCACTGGGGCCAAGAATGGCCACCTTCTCGCCGCGGCGCAGCGAGAGCGAGATGCCGTTTAAGACCGGCGGCGCGTGCCTGGAGCGCACCACGACCAGGTCCTGGATGTTGAGTACCGTCACTAATTGTTCTCCCGGCAACGCAGGGATTCAGTTCAGCTCAAAACATTTTCAGCTCTTCTGCTACTTTCCTGAGAATTTCATACCGGTCATCACTGGCCCGAACGAACTTCTTGCCCCGCAGGATGCCCAGAATCTGCTCGTCTTTGCCTTCCTGCAAATCGGTGAAGGCCTTGGCGAATTTTTCCTGCTCGGCCTTGCCCACATCCTTGCGCGCTACCCAAACGTAGTCGAGAAACGGCTTGGAGGTGTAGAACACGCGGACCTTGGTCTTGTCCAGCTTGCCTTCCGCGACCATGGCATTGTAAACGCTTTCGTCCAGCGCGCCAGCGTCCGCGGCCCCCGACTCCACCGCTTTCGCTGTAGCTGGGTGGCTGCCGCTGTAGCGGTATTTGAAGTCCTTTTCCACGTCAATGCCGGCCTGTTTCAGTTCCAGATACGGCATCAGGTGGCCGCTGGTGGAGTTGATGTCGCCGAAAACAAAGTTCTTGCCTTTCAGGTCGGCCAGCCGCTTGATGGGCGAATTTGCTCCGGTAATAAACAGCGAGTGAAATTCCAGGTCGCTGGTGCGCTGCACCAGCGGAACCACGCCATACGTTTTGTGGGCTTTCACATAAGTCAGGCCGCCCAGGTACGCGAAATCCAGGGAACCGTTCCCCAGCGCTTCCACGGTGGCGTTGTAGTTGGTGGGAATGATCAGGTTGACCGGTTGGCCCAGGTGCTTGGTCAGGTACTTCTTGAGCGGGTCTTTTTCCTGGATGGAAATCTGCGTAGCTCCGGCGTCGGGAATCATGCCCACGGCAAGCGGCTTGTCGCCGGCTGTCGCGGCAAGAGCCGCAAGGCTCACCACGAGGAACAGAACCACAGGGGTTCGTCGTCTCGACATACTCCTCCTTGGAATAGCAAGATTCCGGACACCGCCAAGTCTTACAACGGTTCAAGAAAAAGACGGTGAGATGGAGATGCTAAAGGAAGCTGGGGGACGCGGTCAAAAACGGTTGTCAATGACGATTGAGGATAGTAAATGGATGCCAGGTTTGAGGTGGCGAATTGTGACGAGTTTTGCGACGCCGCAGGTGGAGTTCCAACAGTCGTGTTCGGCGCCTAACGTCCGAGTGGCCGACCATACAAGAGCCCTCGTATGTAGCCGAACCGAAAATGACAGGTTGCAGCCACTTTCTGCGTGCAACGCGTGCACACTCCTTTATCTTGATTCTTAACATCAACCTCGCTCTCGATTGTGCGATAGAATTGGGCCGCTCTCTACCTCAGCACGATTCAAGAGCCAGGAGGCCGCAATGTGGCTGACCTTCGCTGTTCTGATGGGGATCCTGGTGAATCCCGCGGCGCCGGCCGCTCTCCTCCCTAACCTGGAAGCAAGCTCTTCGGTATTGCCACAAGCGCAGACCGCTGACAAGCAAGTCCTGGCCCAAAAGTTAAGCGCAGCGATTCAGGCAGGTAGTGCCGAACAAACCCGTGAGCTGCTGAGGAGCGGAGCCGACGCCAACGGTAGTGATGACATTGGACAGCCTTTATTGATACGGCCAGTGAGAGCCAACAACATGGTGATTGTTCGCGTTCTCCTGGAGGCCGGAGCCAATGTGAATCAGCCTGGTTCGTATTCCCCTAGTAGTCCCACTTACTCCCCGCTGACCTGGGCTGTGATTGACTACCACGACGAAATGGCCCAGCTGCTGCTTTCCTTCGGAGCGAACGTGAACGGCGCTGGCCCGGGGAAGAGTCCCCTGTCGATGGCCCTCTCCAATAGCCGCCTGGAAATGGCAAAGATACTCATTGCCGCCGGAGCCGATGTGAAGGCCGAGATGGCCTTTGCCGTGAGCCATCACATGCCGGATATTGTGACGAGGCTGGCGAAGGCCCAGGGGCTTGCTTCGCCGCCCAGGACCGCCGAGCCGCCCATGACCGCCGAGCAGGTGGTCAGCTTTTTGCGGGCCCCGTCCGAGCCCATGGAGTGGGCCGAGAGCCGGAGCGACAGCGGAGGTCCCACGGATGCCGATATGATCAGGGTTGTGTCTGAACTTCGCGCCCGACTGAAGGCCAAACCGCAGGACTTGCAGGCTCTTTTGTTATGGGCCCACTTCGCTCTGATACCAGAGCCCTTACAACTCCCGGCAGAAGCCCAGCCGCCCGCATCCGAACCGGAATCTTTACCACCCCCTGGCGTAGCATTGGATCGCGTGCTCGCAGCCCAGCCTCACAACGCAGAGGCGCTGTTCCTGAAGGGCCGGATCACCCTGGCCAGTGACCCAGGGAAGGCCCTCGTCCTTCTTCGGCAGGCGCTGGAGTTTGCGACCGGCAACCTTAGATACAGCGTATTCCTTGCCCAGATACTCGCCGAGCAGGGCCGTCCGGGGGAAGCGGCGCAGGTCTTGCACTCCGCGCAGAAGAACCATCCAGCGCTCCCGTTCCTCGAAGACCTGGAAACCCTTGGGGTCCCAGCGGGCGGTGAGCTCGTTGAAGGCGGCATAGACGCATTCACAGTGGGAGTTCTTTTAAGCAACGTGCACCTTGAAGACCCCTGGCACCTGCGCATGCGGTTCTATCATTATTTAAAGAGTCCCGCCGAGATCGAAGCCTTCTACTCCAGCCGTATTCCAGGCTTCCGCTTTATTGAGCAAAAAGAAAAGGACCAGGGCTCGCCGGGCTCTGGAGACACCCGGGACCGGTCATACGAGCAATTCGTTCAGGTCAAATCTGGCAGCATGAAGCCGGTTAGTAAGTCCGGCGAGTTGCGGGATTTTATTGGAGCAAAAGACGGAATCTATATCGTACTGCTCGAAACCAACGATGATCCGGATCTGAAGCGGAAGCTTTTGCCGGGTGAGCACAGTTGTCGTCTCATCTTGACGAACTTGCGGAAGTAGAACCGTTAGGAGCTCTGGGTAAGATCACCGGCGAGTCCCAATTCTTGTATGAAGTGCACTCGTGCTGGTGGAATCTCCATGGTGCCCCAGAAATCCTCTTCTGGGAAGTTGGACAGTCCATTCGCGATTGCCGCCGATGGTCGGTGAGCGGCGTGCAAGCCGGAAACTGCCGCTAGCCGCTTCAGTTTTATTTCAGCTTGCGCGCGATTCCGGCGGTGATCCGCTCCAGTTCACACATCAGGTCGTCGTCAATGTTCAGGCCGGCGGCGCGCATGGCGCCGATGGGGTCCTTGCGAAACCAGCGCGCATTTTTTGCGGACCTGCTGATCCAGGCCTGTAAATGGGCTTCGTGGCGTCCCAATTCGCGCATGAGACGGTCTTGCCTGCGGGACACTGCCTGGTGCCGAGCGAGGGGGAGCATATTTGTCTGCTGGAAATATAGAACCCGCACTCAAACGGCGCACCGTATTTCTGCGGCGAGTGCCCAGGTAGTAAAGAGAGCGGTGTTCGGAGAAATCTACTTCTTCTTCACAACCGGGTTCTTCACGACCGGGGCTGCGGCCGTTTTCTGCTCGCCGGCAAAATATCCGCGCCGCGTCCGGACGGCGAGGCCGCGATGGCCGTCGGCATGGGCTTCAACATTCACGAAGCGAAAGCCGCCGTTGACGCGCGGGTT